>CAKQFF010000008.1 GCA_934230685.1 uncultured Prevotella sp.
ACCTATAAAGGTACAAAATATTTATGAGACTACCAACTTTTTATGAACAAAATCTTATCCCGAACTGGGGTATGATTGTGGTAGAATGCCGTCCACCTTGCCAACAATCTTTCCGTGGTCGGCAAGAATCACGAAGATAGTGTTCTTATACCACGCCTGTTGTTTGGCTTTTCTTATGAAGTCGCCTATAGCCCAGTCGGCATATTCCACGATCTGCGTCTCAGGTTCCTTCAACTTCGGCTTAAACCATGACGGAATGATGAATGGCGGATGGTTGCTGATAGTGAGCAGGGTGGCGAAGAAGGGTTTGCCTGTAGCAGCCTGCCTGTTGATTTTGTCGAGAGCGTATCCAAACAGGAAATGGTCGCTCACTCCGAATGAATTTACCACCTCCTCCTCGGGATAGTCCTCCTGGGCATATATGTCGTCGTAGCCATTTGTGGTGAAGAACGCCTTCATATTGTCGTATTGCGCCTCGTGTGTCATGAAGAACATGTTGTGGTAGCCATGCTGCTTCAGCACGGTAGGTATTCCGTCGCGGTGGGGGGTCACCGTACCCTTCATAAGGTTGCGGAACATCATTGCCGGGAAAGAATACAGGGTGGCTGTCATGCCGTGGTTGGTATGTATTCCCGCCGAATAGCAATGCGTGAACGCCATAGAGTTGTTATATAGCGAGTCGAGGGTAGGGGTGAGTTGTAGCTGTTGTCCAAACGTATGCAGGAAGTTGGCAGACATCGATTCCATCAGTATCACAACTACGTTCTTCTTATGTGTTGTGTCTCTGTTGTTTACCGAGTTATCCACAGAGTTATCAACATATCTTCTCAACACGTGCATAGAGTCGCACTTGCCCGTTATGCCAAGACTCTGTCGAGCCAAGCTTATGGCAGTAGGGTAGGGCATAAGATGCAGGTCGCGGTTCTCCTTTCGCATGTCGTCGAGTGCTGATGTAAGTAGATTGAACGCAGGATTAATGCCGAGTTGGTTGAGGAAAGCGTCGTCGCAGTAGTAGGCTTGCGATATCTTTATAGGATTGTAACCCGTGCGTCCGCGTATTCCGAACACACACAGGGCTATCGTGGCAGCGGTAATGGCGAAGTGAAAGACAGGTGCCCAACCGCGGTTTTTCTTGCAAGAGTTGGCTATATATCTGTCGAAACGGCGTCGCATTCTCACCATAATATATATGTAGGCAGCCACACAGGCAAAGTACAGGGCTATATACAGGAAATAGGATTTCTCGCCAGTCACCATGCCTGCCGTTGTTCCGGCATATCCAAACCACTCGAAGATTGACGAGTTGATATTCTTGAAGAAATAGGCAAAGTAGGGTATGTTGGCAGCTGATGCCATGAACGCCACTGAGCCAAGAATGCCATACCACCATACAGTAGCCTTGCGCATCCAAGTGCGCGTAACAGATACAGCCGCCGCAATCAACGTCACGGCAAGCGGCACTAAGGTGATGTAGCACGCTATCACGTTGTCAAACCACACGCCACGCACAAAGGCTGGCAATACACTTGCCGATGAGTCGGCTACCATGCCGCCCAACGCCAGATATTCCACAAGGCGGAAGAGCGACAGAAAGGCGAGCGTGAGCACATGTAGAGACACTACCCATGCCGCCGAGAGTAAAAATCGTTTGTTTATTTGCATAGGTACAAAGGTACATAAGAATTTTCATACACGAGAACTATTGTATACACATAAAGACATGCTGGCATGAAAAAAGCCGACTTCACAGCCGGCTCCTTTGCTCTTTATACAATAACATTATGAATTTTAATAGTGGCTATACTATTGGCACGAAAGCTCAGCTTCCATGCGAATTTGTTTTACGCTTGCAAAGTTACTCATAATAAGCCATTTGCGCAATACCTAATAGTTGGTAAACTGTAGTATCGCCTACTCTTGTTTATATTTTTATAATGTCGTGAAGAGATATCTATTGCATGTCGAAATTTAATTTTTTTGTTCCGTAGTTTTGGAAATCCCGATTTTTTTTATTTCTTTTGTAGTTCGCGGCATAATGCCGCAATTGACAACGATAAAAAAACAATAATACACATTATATATAATATATGGCTCAGAAAAAGACCGACGACGGACTTACGCCGATGATGCGTCAGTTTTATAATTTCAAGCACGAGCATCCTGATGCGTTGCTGCTCTTCCGCTGTGGCGACTTCTACGAGACTTATGCCGATGATGCCGTGGAGGCAGCCAAGATTCTTGGCATAACACTCACACGTCGTTCCAATGGCAAGAACGCTAATGGTGCAGCAACCGAGATGGCAGGATTTCCACATCATGCCCTTGACACTTATCTGCCCAAGCTCATTCGTGCCGGAAAGCGTGTGGCCATCTGCGACCAGCTTGAAGACCCTAAGCTCACAAAGACTCTCGTCAAGCGAGGCATCACCGAGCTTGTCACTCCGGGCGTGGCTATGAGCGACAATGTGCTTAATTACAAGGAGAACAACTTCCTCGCTGCCGTGTGCATGACCAAGGCACTCTGTGGCGTGGCTTTCCTCGACATCTCCACAGGAGAGTTTCTCACCGGCGAGGGCACATTCGATTATGTGGAGAAGTTGCTCGCCTCGTTTCAGCCCAAAGAGGTGCTGCACGACCGCCAGATGAAGGCACAGTTTGAGGAGCATTTCGGCAACAAGTGGTGCACATTCCAGCTCGACGACTGGATGCTAACCGAGCAAAGTTCGCGTCAGAAACTGCTTAAGCACTTCGGCACCAAGTCGTTGAAGGGTTTCGGTGTGGAGCATCTCAAGCTTGGAGTGGTGGCTGCAGGAGCCATATTGCAGTATCTTGAGATGACACAGCACACTCATCTTGGCCATATCACCTCATTGCGGCGCATCGAGGAAGACCGCTATGTGCGTCTCGACAAGTTCACCATACGCTCGCTTGAGCTGTTGCAGTCGATGCAGGACGACGGAGTGTCGCTGCTTGATGTCATCGACCGCACAGTCACTCCTATGGGAGCCCGTATGCTGAAACGCTGGACAGTGTTCCCACTGATGGATGTAGCCTCTATCAACAAGCGGCTTGACGTTGTGGAGACATTCTTCCGCAATCCCGACTTCCGCCAGGTTGTCGACGACAATCTCCACCGCATCGGCGACATGGAGCGCATAATATCCAAGGTGGCTGTAGGACGTGTGTCGCCCCGCGAGGTGGTGCAGCTCAAGCTTGCATTACAGTCAATCATCCCTATCAAGACAGCCTGCCTCTACAGCGACAACGAGGAGATACGCTCCATAGGCGAGCGTCTTAACCTATGCGAGTCGCTGCGCGACCGTATAGAGCGCGAGATACAGCCCGACCCACCTCAGCTTGTGAACAAGGGCGACGTGATAGCCGCAGGCTTCTCGAAGGAGCTCGACGAGCTTCGCTCTATATCTCGCGGCGGCAGAGACTATCTGCTCAAGATACAAGAAGAGGAAGCTCAGAAGACAGGCATCCAGAGCCTCAAGGTGGGATATAATAATGTGTTCGGATATTATCTTGAGGTGCGCAACACCTACAAGGACCAGGTGCCTGCCGAATGGATACGCAAGCAGACACTTGCCAATGCCGAACGCTACATCACCCAAGAGCTTAAGGAATATGAGGAGAAGATAATGGGAGCCGACGAGAAGATACTCTCGCTTGAGACCCGCCTCTTCATGGAGCTTGTCACCGACATGGCTGAGTTTATCCCCCAGATACAGATAAACGCCAACATCATAGCCCGTCTCGACTGCATGCTCTCGTTTGCCAAGACAGCCGAGGAGCATCGCTATGTGCGCCCTATTGTTGCCGACGACTGTGTGCTTGAAATAAAGGCAGGACGCCATCCAGTCATCGAGACACAGTTGCCTATGGGCGAGGAATACGTGCCCAACGACATAGAGCTTGACACCGAGCAACAGCAGATAATGATAATCACGGGTCCAAACATGGCTGGTAAGTCGGCCCTACTGCGCCAGACAGCTCTCATCACACTCATGGCTCAGATGGGATGTTTCGTGCCTGCCGAGTCGGCGCGTGTGGGATTGGTTGACAAGATATTCACACGTGTGGGAGCTTCGGACAATATATCCTTGGGAGAGTCAACCTTTATGGTTGAGATGACCGAGGCATCCGACATCCTCAACAACGTCACTCCGCGCTCGCTCGTGCTCTTCGACGAGCTTGGACGAGGCACATCCACCTATGACGGCATTTCCATTGCCTGGGCCATTGTGGAGTATCTGCATGAGAATCAAGGCGCACAGGCACGCACGCTCTTTGCCACTCACTATCACGAGCTTAACGAGATGGAGAAGAACTTCTCGCGTATCAAGAACTACAACGTGAGTGTAAAGGAACTGAACGGAAAAGTGATATTCCTGCGCAAGCTGATGCGTGGTGGCTCCGAGCATTCGTTTGGTATTCATGTGGCAGAGATAGCTGGTATGCCTAAGTCGATAGTCAATCGTGCCAACACCATATTGAAGCAGCTTGAGGCCGACAATGCAAGTGTTGGAGTAGACCAGCCCGCCACGTCGCGTCTTGCAGGCTCGGCAAGCCAGAATGGCATGCAGCTCTCCTTCTTCCAGCTTGACGACCCAGTGCTTTGCCAGATACGCGACGAGATACTTGGTCTTGACATCAACAACCTCACCCCCGTTGAGGCACTCAACAAACTCAACGAGATAAAGAAAATCGTCACGGGAAGGTCGTGATTGCAGAATACATCGTTTACTGCAAGTCTCTAAACTCCGACGGAAGAAAGCCAGTCTGGCGTTTGAATAGCTTTACAAAGTAGGAAGGGTCGTCATATCCCAAACTGGCGGCTATCTCCTTTATCATCATATTCGTGTATTTCGCCATTCGCTTTGCCTCAAGAATGATGCGTTCATTGATGAAGGCGAGTGGCGATTTACCCGAACATTCGTTCACACTCTTGTTCAGCGTGCGTACAGCCACATTCAGGCGGTCGGCATATTCCTGCACAGTATGAAGCTGATGGTATTCTTTCTCCACCATGCGGCGGAATAGGATGAAGAGTCTGTGTGATGGCTTGAGCATGTCAAGGTTTTTGTCAGTCTCATGTATGCCGTACCTCTGTATTTTTACGAGGAAGATGCAAAGCAATGATTTCAGTATATCCACATTGCCCAGTTCGCCGTAATGTCTTGACTCTTCCTCCATATCGTCTACCAATGGCTTTATCATCTGCGCCGTATGGTCGTCTATAGTGTAATAAGGTGTAGAGTCATAGGTATGGAATGAGTTGTATTTCAGGAATAAGCTGTCGGCATTTCCTCCAGATGCTTTGTCCCTCATCATGTCGGTACACATCTTTATAGCCACCCCTTTATAACCCTCTTTCCTGTCAAAATGATGCACCTGTCCAGGCGCAAGGAAAAAGATAGTGCCTGGCGCCACCTCATAATCGTTGAAGTCGACGGTATGAACGCCCGTTCCTTCCTGAAACCATAGTATCTCATAGAAAGAATGAACGTGCGCCATACAGTCGTCTATCTCGCTTGTCTCAAAAAGATCGGGCATACGCTCCACCCTGAATCCATTGCCGCGTGACATATTGCACACGTTGGAATACATGCTGTTAAGTTCTTCTGTTGTCATAATATATCTGTTATTGGGGTGTAAAATTACTAAACAAATGGTAAATTTCAGCAAACAAAGTGTACAAAAAATATATCATGCCGAAATTTACTGTTCGTTTGCCGATATTTATTTTGCTAATCGAATGATTATCAGTAATTTTGCATCAGATAAAGAAAACAATAACATTTTAAATAAAGAATACGACTATGGCAAATAAATATTCCGGTACACAGACAGAGAAGAACCTCGCAGCTGCTTTCGCAGGTGAATCACAGGCTCGCAATAAGTATACATATTTCGCTTCACGTGCCAAGAAGGACGGTTTCGAGCAGATAGCTGCCATCTTCCAGCAGACTGCCGACAATGAGAAGGAGCACGCCAAGATGTGGTTTAAGGAGCTTAGTGGTATTGGCAACACAGCCGAGAACCTTGCTGCAGCAGCAGAAGGCGAGAACTATGAATGGACCGACATGTACGAAGACTTCGCTAAGACAGCCGAAGAGGAAGGCTTCACAGAATTGGCACATAAGTTCCGCCTTGTAGCAGCCATCGAGAAGCGTCATGAGGAGCGTTATCGTGCTCTCCTGCGCAACATAGAGGCTCAGGAAGTGTTCAAGAAGAGTGAGGTGAAGGTATGGGAATGCCGCAACTGCGGTCATATCGTAGTAGGAACCGAGGCTCCTGAAATCTGCCCAACCTGCTCACATCCAAAGGCTTACTTTGAGGTGCATGTAGATAATTTCTAAGTATAAACCCCTAAAAACAAAGAACTATGAAGAAATATGTATGCGACGTATGCGGTTGGGAGTATGATCCAGCCGTAGGATTACCAGAGGCTGGCATCCCAGCAGGTACACCATTCGAGGATCTTCCCGATGATTTTGAATGTCCTCTTTGCTCAGTAGGCAAGGACGAGTTCTCTCCAGTAGAGGAATAAGATTACAAACCACAAAACCTCTCACAGATTTCACTCTAACAAAGAAGCCTGATGGTTAAGAGTGATTTCTGTGAGAAGTATGTTTATAAAGAGTTTGAAAAAATGTTCGTATCAAAGCATGATACGGTCATTTCAAGGCATGATACGATCATTTTAAGGCATGATACGATCATTTCATGATACACAACAGAACTTTTATATCATTAAAAAAGACTTTGTCTGCTAATTAAAGGGAATAAGCAATAATTATCTTTATACAAGTAGGCTTGGTACATTAATTTCTGTTTTTCTAATCCCAATTACGGATAATAGTCTGCCGTGGTTGCACATATCGCTATTCTTTTGTAACTTCGCAGTGAAATTAGGATCCTATGAAAATCAATAATCAGAAAGACAAATTACTCTCCATGATACGCAAGGGCAAGCCGATGACTCTCGGTCAGCAGGCGCGTCTCGTGCTGAGTCTTGCCACGCCTGCCATATTAGCGCAGCTCACAACCACGATGATGCAGTATATCGACGCCTCGATGGTGGGCAGCCTTGGTGCAGAGGCATCGGCGGCGATAGGCTTGATTGAGACTACTACATGGCTTATGGGCAGCATCTGTTCGGCTACGGCAGCAGGCTTCTATGTGCAGGTGAGCCATCAGCTTGGTGCTAACGATGCGGCTATGGCACGCTCCACATTACGCCAGGGCATCATGTCGGTGTTTATAGTGAGTGCGCTGATAGGGTTTATAGCCCTCGCCATCAGTCCGTTCCTTCCCACATGGCTTGGAGGCGACTCAAGCATCACTCCCACATCATCGGCCTACTTTGCCGTTATCGCTATGGCTTTGCCCGCTTTCCAGTTCTCGATGTTTGGTAGCGGAATGCTCCGAAGCTCAGGCAATATGATTGTGCCCAGTGTGATGAGCATGGTGATGATGACGCTTGATGTCATCTTCAATTTCTTCCTTATCTTCGACACTCGCACGGTGGATGTCCTCGGCATGAGCCTTACTCTTCCAGGAGCAGGTATGGGAGTTGTGGGAGCAGGCATAGGCACAGCCTCGGCAGAGCTTATAGCTGCATCGATAACAATGTATATTCTATGCTTCCGCAACAAGGAACTGAACTTGAAGATCGACTGTGGACGCTTTCTTCCCACATGGGATGTGGTGCGCCGTGCCCTGCACATCGGACTGCCTATGGGCATACAGCAAACCATCATGACCTCGGCTTATATCGTCACCACAATCATCATAGCCCCGTTAGGCACCTTTGCTATAGCGGCCAACTCATTCGGCATCATTGTCGAGAGCTTGTGCTATATGCCAGGCTATGGTGTGAGCGACGCTGCCACCACGCTTGTAGGCCAGAGCATGGGAGCCGGCAGACATGAGCTGATGAAGCGTTTTGCATGGCTTTCTGTGGCGTTGGGCATGGGCATAATGACATTGATGGGCATTGTGATGTATGTGGGAGCACCGTTTGCAATGTCCATGATGACACCCTCAGAGGAAGTGCGCCAGCTTGGTGTAGAGGTGCTTCGCATAGAGGCTTTTGCCGAACCTATGTTTGGTGCGGCCATAATATGCTACGGAGTGTTTGTGGGTGCCGCGAAGACTGTTGCGCCAAGCGTCATGAATCTTATATCCATGTGGGGTGTGCGCATCACGCTTGCCGCCTTGCTTGCGCCGAGCATGGGACTCAAGGGCGTGTGGCTTGCCATGTGTCTGGAGCTGATGTTCAGGGGAGTGATATTCTTAGTAAAATTGAAATTATGGAAAAGATAACAAACAAGGTTTTCGGTGGAGAGCGTCCTCTCTTCGAAATCCACAATGTGGAGCTCGACCACGTGCGCATCACCTTTGGTGAATCGGGCATTAAGGAGTGTAGCAACATCGTTTGCCGCAACTGTTATTTCGAGGGCAAGTATCCCTTGTGGCATGTGAGGAAGTCGGATATACGCAACTGCTATTTTGCGCCTGGCTCACGCTCTGCCATCTGGTATTCGGATGACATGCACATGGAGGACTGCGTGATTAATGGTCCGAAGTTCTTCCGCGAGATGAAGAATCTCTCGCTTAAGAATGTCACTATCAACGATGCCGACGAGACTTTCTGGGGTATCGACGGCCTTACATTGGAGAATGTGGTGTTGCATGAGGGCACTTATCCATTCATGCATTGCCGCAACATCAAGGTCGACGGACTGGAGTCGGATGCCAAGTATGTGTTCCAGTACTCCCGCGACATTGAGATTCGCAATGCCAAGATCGACACCAAGGATTCGTTCTGGGAGGTAGAGAATGTCACTGTCTACGACTCTGTGCTCAATGGTGAGTTTCTTGGCTGGCACTCGCGCGGACTTCGTCTTGTCAACTGCCATATCTCGGGTGAGCAGCCATTGTGCTATGCCAAAGACCTTGTGTTGGAGAACTGCACCTTCGACCCCGAGTGCGACCGTGCCTTTGAGTATTCCACTGTCCAGGCTGACATTCGTGGACATATCAAGAGCATCAAGAATCCTGCTTCGGGCAATATTGTGGCCGACAGCATAGGCGAGATAATACTCGACGAGAATATCAAGCAGCCTGCCGACTGCGAGATACTGACACGTGCATAGGAGGTACGGCTTTAAGGCCGTACTTCCAACAAAATGAAATTATTATGATTTACAATTTTTCAAAACCTACCAACCGCTTACACACCAACTCCTACAAATGGGATTCTGCCCCTAACGATGACATAATACCGCTTTGGGTGGCAGACATGGACTTCGAGACCTATCCTGCCATAACCGAGGCTTTGCAGCGTCGTGTGGCTCATGGCATATTTGGCTATACACGTGTGCCTGACGCTTATTATGAGTCTGTGTGCCAATGGTTTGCCAAACATCATGGCTGGTCAATAAATAGAAGCGACATTATCTACACTTCGGGAGTGGTGCCTGCTATATCTGCCATCATCAAGGCGTTGACATTGCCTGGCGACCAGGTGATAGTGCAGGGTCCCGTCTACAACTGCTTCTATTCCTCCATACGCAACAATGGCTGCGAGATGGTGAGCAATTCGCTTATATACAACAAGGAGACGTTGAGATATGAGATGGATTTTGAAGACTTGGCCAGAAAGCTCTCGCATGAGCGTGCGCGGATAATGCTGCTCTGCAATCCTCATAACCCTGGCGGACGTGTGTGGAGTAGGGAAGAGCTGACACATGTTGCCGAACTGTGCAAGAAGCATGGTGTGCGTGTGGTAAGCGACGAGATACATTGCGAGCTTACTCTCCATGGCAACGAATACACGCCGTTTGGCTCTCTGCCCGACGAGTTGTCCTTTGGCTCCATCACTTGTTGTTCTCCATCCAAGGCTTTTAATATTGCCGGACTACAAATAGCCAATATCGTGTGTCGCGACGCTGCTGTGCGTGAGCGTGTCGACCGTGCCATCAACATCAACGAGGTGTGTGATGTCAATCCCTTTGGCGTTGAGGCTCTTATGGCTGCCTATACCGATGGGGGAGAGGAGTGGCTCATGGAGCTTCGCAAATATCTCTCGGCCAATTATGATATGCTGCTTGAGTTTTTTGCCAAGCATCTGCCTCAGTTGCCCGTGATGCGCATGGAAGGCACATATCTTGCATGGGTCGACTGCTCCTCATTAGGCGAGGAATCAGAGGAGATAGAAGAACGCCTGATGAAGGAGAATAAAGTGTGGGTGAATGCTGGCAGCATGTATGGCAAGGAAGGCGAGCGTTTCATCAGAATAAATATGGCGTGTCCGCGTGAGCGACTTGAGGAAGGATTGCGTCGTATAGCTGAAGGAATAAATTGTTAGTTAATATGATAGGATAATAAAAAAGTGTCAAAAACGAGTAAAAAAACTCGCTTTTGACACTTTTTTATTGGTATTATCCCACCTGTGAACCCGGCTTAACGTTGCCAAGTACAGATGTCACGTTTAATGTTCCGTCGAAGTTGACAGCCGAGAGAATCATGCCTTGGCTTTCGATGCCCATCATCTTGCGAGGAGCAAAGTTGGCTACGAAGAGCACGTCTTTGCCGATGAGCTGTTCTGGCTCATAGTAGGCAGCAATGCCGCTGAGGATGGTGCGGTCGACGCCAGAACCATCGTCGATGGTAAACTGAAGAAGCTTCTTCGACTTCTTCACCTTCTGGCAGTCCTTGATATGACCAACGCGGATGTCCAGCTTCTCGAATGTGTCGAAGTCTACATTCTCCTTGATGGGAGCAGCCACGTAGGAAGCAGCCTCATTGGCCTTCTTGGTGTCCTCAAGCTTCTGAAGCTGTGCGTTGATAGCGTCGTCCTCAATCTTCTCGAAGAGCAGGGCGGGAGCGCCAAGCTGGTGTCCTGGCTTGAGGAGTTCGGTAGAACCGAGCTGATCCCATTCTGTCTCAGCCACGTTGAGCATCTCGCGGAGCTTCTTAGAGCTGAACGGAAGGAACGGTTCGAAGGCAATCTCAAGGTTGGCAACGAGCTGAAGCGAGATGTAGAGGATGGTCTTCACGCGCTCCATATCGGTCTTAGCCACGTGCCAAGGCTCGCAATCGGTGATGTATTTGTTGCCGATGCGGGCAAGGTTCATAGCCTCCTTCTGAGCATCGCGGAACTTGAAGGTGTCGAGCAATGACTCTACCTTCTGCTTCACGTCCTTAAACTCCTCAATGGCCTTGCGGTCGACATCCTGAAGCTCGCCGCATTCAGGCACGATGCCACCAAAATACTTCTTGGTGAGCTGCAGGGCACGGTTGACGAAGTTGCCGTATACAGCCACAAGCTCATTGTTGTTGCGGTCCTGGAAGTCCTTCCATGTGAAGTTGTTGTCCTTGGTCTCAGGAGCGTTGGCTGTGAGCACATAGCGCAGCACATCCTGCTTGCCAGGGAAGTCAACGAGATATTCGTGGAGCCATACAGCCCAGTTGCGTGATGTGGAAATCTTGTCGTTCTCAAGGTTGAGGAACTCGTTAGCAGGCACGTTGTCGGGGAGGATATAGTCGCCGTGTGCCTTGAGCATTGTAGGGAACACGATGCAGTGGAACACGATGTTGTCCTTGCCGATGAAGTGGATAAGGCGTGATGAGGGATCCTGCCACCATGTCTGCCATGTGCCCCACTTTTCGGGCTGGGCGTCGCACAGCTCCTTGGTGTTGGAGATATAGCCGATAGGCGCGTCGAACCATACATAGAGCACCTTGCCTTCTGCTCCCTCTACGGGTACAGGAATACCCCAGTCGAGGTCGCGGGTCATTGCGCGTGGCTGCAAATCCATGTCGAGCCACGACTTGCACTGGCCGTAAACGTTTGAGCGCCACTCCTTATGGTCCTCAAGAATCCACTTCTTGAGCCAGTCCTGATATTTGTTGAGCGGCAAATACCAGTTTTTGGTAGCCTTCTTTACGAGTCCGTGGCCCGGGTTGTTCTTGTTTGTAGGGTTGATAAGCTCCTCTGGCGAGAGAGTTGCACCGCACTTCTCGCATTGGTCGCCATAGGCTCCCTCGGCACCGCAGCGCGGACATGTGCCCACGATATTACGGTCGGTGAGGAATTCGCCAGTAACCTCGTCGCAGAACTGCTCCTCGGTCTTCTCCACAAGCTCGTGCTTGTCGTAGAGTGTGCGGAAGAAGTCGGATGCGAATTTATGGTGAATTTTTGATGTCGTGCGGCTGTATATGTCGAACGAAATGCCGAAGTCCTCAAACGACTTCTTGATAAGATTGTGATAGCGGTCGACCACCTCCTGAGTGGTAATGCCCTCCTTGCGGGCGCGGATTGTAACGGGCACGCCGTGCTCGTCGCTTCCGCCGATGAACATCACTTCCTGCTTCTTAAGGCGCAGGTAGCGTACGTAGATGTCGGCAGGAACATACACACCAGCCAAGTGGCCGATGTGCACTCCACCGTTGGCATACGGCAGGGCCGCAGTGACGGTGGTGCGTTTAAAATTCTTTTCTTCCATTTATTAATGTAATTTTTATTTGTTTTCTGACTGCAAAGTTAGTGCAAAAATCTGATATATTGCCCTTTGTGGTGGCATAATATCATTATTGCGGTATTGTTGCCAAGTGTCGGGCATCTCTTGAATAAGGAGTGACAGAGTTGGATTTTAGCTGTTTTAGTGGGCTTCCAACCAATTCTCTCCCCATCCTGAGTCGGCCACGAGCGGCACTTGCAATGGGTAGGCATTCTGCATTTCCTCAAGCACTATCTTTTCCACACGTTCCTTTTCCTCTGGCAGAACAGAGAAGTTGAGTTCGTCGTGCACCTGCAGAATCATTTTCGACTTGATTCCCTCGCGACGGAAACGCTCGAAAATCCTCACCATAGCTATCTTGATGATGTCGGCTGCAGAGCCTTGTATAGGAGCGTTTATGGCGTTGCGCTCGGCAAAGTTGCGCACGGTGGCGTTGTGCGAAGTGATGTCGGGCAGATAGCGTCGACGATGGAAGAAGGTTTCGGCGTAGCCATGCTCGCGTGCCAGTTCCTTTGCCTTCTCCATGTAGGCATGCACCTGCGGGAATGTCTCGAAGTAGCCATCAATCAGTTGTTTAGCCTCGTCGCGGCTTATCTCCAACCGTTCGGCAAGACCAAAGACAGTGATGCCGTAGATGATGCCGAAGTTGGCTCGCTTGGCCTTGGTGCGCTGGTCGCGTGTAACATCATTTATGTCCTCCTTGTAGATGCGTGCGGCTGTTGCGGCATGGATGTCATAACCCTCGCGGAAGGCTTCAATC
The DNA here is from genome assembly GCA_934230685.1 of uncultured Prevotella sp. Classification (GTDB taxonomy): domain Bacteria; phylum Bacteroidota; class Bacteroidia; order Bacteroidales; family Bacteroidaceae; genus Prevotella. Next base: position 13,297 of record CAKQFF010000008.1, read on the forward strand.
ATGTTCTTGTCGCCAGAGAGATGTGCCATGACGCGAAGTTCAATCTGCGAGTAGTCGGCAGAGAAGAAGAGGCATCCCGGCTCGGGGATGAAACACTTGCGTATCTCTTTGCCCTCCTCACCACGAACAGGGATGTTCTGGAGGTTGGGGTCGGAGGATGAGAGGCGGCCTGTGGCTGTAACCGCTTGATTGAAAGAGGTGTGGATATGTCCGGTGTGTGGGTTGATGAGCTTCGGTAGGGCATCGACGTAGGTGCCAAGGAGCTTTTTCAGACCACGGTGTTCAAGGATGTGGTCGACGATAGGAGCCTTTGAGCGGAGCTGCAAGAGCACCTCCTCGGAGGTGACAAACTGTCCGGTCTTGGTCTTCTTCGGTTTGTCGACAATCTTCATCTCGCCAAACAGCACCTCGCCAACCTGTTTGGGCGACGCAATGTTGAACTCGTGTCCGGCAAGGTCATATATTTCTTTTTCTATCTGCTTCATCCGCTCGGTGAGCACCTTTGATGTCTCGGCGAGAGCATTCGTGTCGAGCAGCACTCCATTCATCTCCATCTCGGCAAGCACGGGAACAAGCGGCATTTCGATATTGTAGAACAAATCCTCGACATCGGCTTCCTTGAGTCGTGGTTTCAGCACATTGTACAGACGCAGCGTGATGTCGGCATCCTCGGCTGCATAATCGCAGATGTCGGCAGGGGAGAGGTCGCGCATGTTTTTTTGCGATTTTCCCTTGGGTCCGATGAGTTCGTCGATGTGTATGGTCTGATAGTTGAGCAGTGTCTCGGCAAGTATGTCCATGTTGTGTTTCTGCTCAGGCTGCAGCACATAGTGGGCAAGCATCGTGTCGAACATAGGAGCGGCGAGTCGCACACCATAGTTCATCAGCACTTCCATGTCGTACTTGATGTTCTGTCCTATTTTTAGGATTTCGGTGCTCTCGTATAGAGGTTTGAATATATTAACAATTCTTTCTGCTTTTTCACGTTCTGCAGGCACAGCTACATAAAATGCCTTGCCTTCTTCAACAGAGAAGCTCAAACCTACCAATTCTGCATCAATTGGATTGATAGAAGTAGTCTCTGTGTCTAAACAAAAAATTTGTTTTGTAATAAAAAAGTCAAATAATTTACGTGCATCTTCCTCTGTTTCAATGAGTTTATATTCATGAGGAGTGGTCTTTAAGCTCTCAAAACTCGAAAATTCTGCATTAACCGCATAATTGGTCGGATTTTCGGCAAAGAGATCGAGTTGTTGGTTAACAACTTTTTGCTGTTGTTGAGGCTTCTTTACAAATTTGTCCAAAAGACTCTTAAACTCCAGTTCGGTGAATATTTCGGCAAGTCGGGCGGTGTCAGGCTCCTCAACCTTCAACGAGTCGAGATCAAGTTCGATGGGGACATCGGTTCGGATGGTTGCCAAGAACTTTGACATGCGAATGTCATCAACGGCAGCCTCCACCTTCTCGCGGAGCTTACCCTTAATCTTGGATGAGTTGTCGAGCATGTTGTCTATGCTTCCAAACTCGCCTATCAGTTTTGCGGCAGTCTTCGGACCCACGCCCGGGCATCCGGGGAAGTTGTCGGCAGAGTCGCCCATCAGAGCCAAGAGGTCGATGACTTGGGTAGTGGAGGAGAGTGCATATTTCTCGCACACCTCTTTTGGCCCCATAGTCTCGTAGCCGCCACCATGTCGGGGGCGGAACATAAACACATTGTCGGATACAAGCTGACCGTAGTCCTTGTCGGGTGTGAGCATGTAGGTGGTGATGCCAGCCTTGCCAGCCTTGGTGGCGAGCGTGCCAATCACGTCGTCGGCCTCGAAGCCATCTACCTGTAGCACTGGTATGTGCATGGCCTGTATTATCTCCTTGATGATGGGCACAGACGCTTTGATGTCTTCGGGAGTTTCCTCGCGTTGAGCCTTGTAGGCAGGAAACGCCTCGTCGCGGAAAGTCTTGCCGTGGTCGAAAGCCACGCCAATATGTGTGGGTTGTTCCTTGGTGAGAATCTCGTTGAGAGTATTTACAAATCCCATTACGGCAGAAGTGTTCAAGCCCTTGGAATTGATGCGCGGGTTCTTTATAAACGCATAGTAAGCGCGGTAGATAAGCGCATAGGCGTCGAGAAGAAATAGCTTGTTCATTGTATTTAATATTGTTTTGGTGTAAAATTACAAAAAAAATGTCACTAATAACGGCAAAATCAGTAACTTTGTACTAAATATCAAAAAAATGGATTTTCTGTCAATTATAAAGCAACCCATAGAGGCGGAACTCGCCGATTTTATAAGTCTTTTCAATAAGTCGCTCTCTCACGAGGACGGCTTGCTTGGCAGTGCGCTTGAACATATCCGCAAGCGTGCAGGCAAGCGTATGCGCCCAATACTGATACTGCTGATGGCTAAGAATTTCGGCCGTATAAGCAGTGTCACACAGAACGCTGCTGTGGGTTTGGAATTGCTGCATACAGCCTCGCTTGTGCACGATGATGTGGTGGACGAGAGCGAGGAGCGTCGCGGTCAGGCTTCGGTCAATGCCACTTATGATAATAAAGTGGCGGTGCTTGTGGGCGACTATATTCTCTCTACAGCCCTGCTTTGTGTGGCGCGCACCCATTCTGAGCAGATAGTTACTTATCTTGCCGAACTCGGCCGCACTCTGTCTGATGGCGAGATTCTGCAACTATCCAACATCGGTAGAAAGGACATTTCTGAGGAAGTGTATTACGATGTTATCAAGCAGAAGACGGCTGCCCTGTTCGAGGCTTGCGCAGGCATTGGCGCTTTGTCGTCGGGAGCTTCCGAGGAGGATGTGAAAGCAGCAAAGCTGTTTGGTCAGAACCTTGGCATCATCTTCCAGATACGCGATGACATCTTTGATTATTACGACTCTTCGGAGATAGGAAAGCCTACTGGCAACGATATGGCTGAGGGAAAGTTGACATTGCCTGTAATCCATGCCGTTAACAATGGTGGCGACGAGTCGATGCGCAAGCTTGCGCTTAAGGTTAAGGAACGTTCTGTCACAGAGGACGAGATTGCTCAGCTTGTGGCTTACACTAAGGAGAAGGGTGGCATAGAATATGCCGAGCGCAGGATGTGGGAATTTCATGCCGAGGCACAGCGTTTCATCGATGAGAAGGTGGAGCAGCAGGATGTGAAGGATGCGCTTCAGACCTATCTGGATTTTGTTATAAAGAGAAATAAGTAGAAGGATTTTTACTTAGGTATATAAAAAGTAAAGCCTCACTAAACCTTTATTCTGCAAGGTTTAGTGAGGCTTTTTCGCGTTTAAGGCTCGCCTTATATTTTAGAAGAACTTGATCTGCTCGCCCTTGAGTTCGCTGAGAAGCATATTGGCAAGGCGTGATGTGCCAAGGCGGAGCCACTTGTTGGTGAGCCATTTCTCGCCGAGCACTTCCTTCACAATAGTGTAATAGATGATGGCATCCATAACAGTGTTGATGCCGCCAGCAGGCTTGAATCCTATCTGAATGCCCGTTTCATCGTAGTATTCCTTGATGGCCTGGCACATTACATAGGCAGCCTCGGGTGTTGCGGCAGGCTCAAGTTTGCCGGTAGATGTCTTGATGTAGTCGGCGCCAGCATACATAGAGAGGATAGAAGCCTTCTTGATGTTCGACGCGGTCTTGATAGCGCCCGTCTCAAGAATCACCTTCATAGCCACGTTTTCACCGCATGCAGCCTTCAGTTCAGATATGTCCTCGCACACTCCCTCGTAGTCGCCAGAGAGGAATTTGCCCACTGGCATAACGATGTCAATCTCGGTAGCACCGTCGGCAACAGCGAGTGATGTCTCTGCCACCTTAACCTCAATGCGAGCCTGAGAAGAGGGGAACGAGCCAGAAACACAAGCAATCTCCACACCGTCTACCTCAAGCGACTCTGAAACAGTCTTGGCAAAGCAAGGATAAACACATATTGTAGCCACGTGTGGCAGGTCGGGGTACTCGTTGTCAAAATCGTTCACACGCTCGGTGAAAGCGAGTACGCTGGTGTCGCTGTCGGTTGTCTTGAGGGTTGTAAGCTCGATGCTTCCGAAGAGGAAACGCTTAACGTCCATAGTGTCGTTCTCAGGCACCTTCTCGGCAATTATCTTGCGCACGGCATCGCGCACAGCCTGGTCGTCGATGTTGGTGTTATACTTGGCGAGAGCCTCTTCATACTTGCTCAGCTTAGGCTGGGCATTCCGGTTCTCCTGATCGTTCAGGATAATGTCTTTGATAATTCCCATTATTGTTATTATTTGGTTTGTTGTTTTCTTGTTTTCTATCTATTATAGATTCTCACTCTTTATATAGTTTGGGGTTGTTCTTGTGGCGGTCTTTGTCGCGCTTTGTTTTCTTCTCGAAACTCTTTTTCAGAGCGTCTGTGAGATCTACTCCTGTCTGGTTGGCAAGGCAGATGAGCACCCATAGGATATCTGCCATTTCTTCGGAAGGATCTTGCTTTTCGCCCTCCTTAAAACTCTGGTCGCCGTAGCGGCGTGCCATTACTCGTGCCAGTTCGCCCACCTCCTCGGTAAGGCAAGCCATATTCGTAAGCTCGGAGAAATAGCGCACTCCGTATTCCTTTATCCAACGGTCAACCGCTTCTTGTGCTTCTTTTATTGTCATATCTTTATTGTGCTATTTATATCTCCAACGAATGTCCCATAAGTTTCATGAATAGGATGTATACAATCCACATGGCGAACGTCGCAATGAAACAAATTCTGAATATTGCCCATATCTTTTTCGACCTTTTGGCTGCACGGAAAGGGTGGGGAAATTCAACGTAGGCATTGATACTAAAACCTATCAAAAACAATATCCAGATCGTATATTTATACCATGCAATGTCTGCTCCCCACGACTTGCTGGTGCGCGACATTACAAAACCTATAAAAATCAGAATGTATGCGATTATGGATAGACAATCCTTTGTTTTATCCTTCATAGCCTATTCTTTGTTTTTGGTATCCATGCAGATTGTTACCGGACCATCGTTGAGCAGCTCCACCTTCATGTCTGCTCCAAATTCTCCAGTGCCCACCTCTTTGCCGAGGGCCGCTGAAAGTTTGCTGCAGAACTCCTCGTATAGTGGAACAGAGATCTCATGGCTTGCCGCACGAAACCATGATGGGCGGTTGCCCTTCTTGTAGGATGCGTATAGCGTGAACTGGCTAACCACCAAAGCCTCACCCTTGACATCGATAATCGAACGGTTCATAACACCGTTTTCATCGTCGAACACGCGCAGTGCAGCCACTTTCTTCACAAGCCAGTCGACATCCTCGGATGTGTCGGTAGCCTCGATGCCGAGGAGCAGAAGGAAGCCATTGCCAATGCTCGACTTCACATTGCCGTCGATAGTGACGGACGCATGTTGCACGCGTTGTATAACTGTTCTCATATCTTTTTCTTTTTAATGATGTTTTGTTTGTTAGATGTTTTGAGGGTATGTGTAGGGTATTGTGTCTCCCTACATTACCTACAAAGATATTACAAAATCCCGATACTGGCAAGCATTATTCCAAATACATGTATAAGGTTTTTTAATAGGAATGTTAATTCTGCTTGTTTTCTTTTGAAATGTCAAGGGAAATTGATAAATTTGCAAAGTGAAATAAAGATACGTCAGATTTCTGAAAGATCATACAGTACAGATTAGGTAAAGACTTTTAGTTTTTAGTATAATTTGATATAAGGATTGGCTTGCCGTCAGCCCGTGACGGGTAGGGGTAAGTGTAGGAAGATAATCAAATCTTCTCTGTGTGTGCGCTAAGGTCGTGAGATCATGGCGCATTTTTTTATGCCTGTTTCCCAAGTCCTTCTTTTATCTTTATGGCCTTGGATGCTCCCACTATTTTTCCCAGGTCTTCGATGGATGCTTCCTGTATGCGCTTCACGCTCTTGAACGCTTTTAGCAATCGGTCGCGTGTGGCAGGTCCTATGCCTGGTATGTCGTCGAGCGCACTATGCAGAGCGTGCTTTGATCGCTTGTCGCGATGGAATGATATTGCGTAGCGGTGCACCTCATCCTGTATTTGCGTGAGAACATGAAAGAGTTCGGAGTCGGTTTTGAGGGCGATGGTCTTGGGGGGATTTCCAAAGAGCAGTTCGTTTGTGCGGTGACGGTCGTCCTTGGCAAGTCCTGCAATAGGAATGCTCAAATGCAACTCATCCTCCACAACCTCGCGCACCACACTCATCTGACCCAATCCACCGTCGGTGATGATAAGGTCGGGTAGGGCTGTTCCTTCTTCCATCATGCGTGAATAGCGTCGGCGCACAACCTCTTGCATCGAGGCGTAGTCGTCGGGACCTACAACTGTCTTGATGTTGTATTTGCGGTAATCCTTGCGTGATGGTTTCATACCTTTATATACTATGCAGCCAGCCACAGCGTCCGTGCCCGAAATGTTGGAGTTGTCGAAACATTCAATCTGATAAGGCATTTTTTCGAGTTGCAGTTTTTGTTGCAATTCCTTCATCAGTCGAGTCTGCTTTTGCTCAGGATTCAGCTTCTCAGCCTGTTTCAAACGGTCGAACTTATATTGCTTGCAATTCATCTCGCCCAGTTCGAGCAGATGTTTTTTGTCGCCTCGTTGTGGCACAAAGAATGAAGCCTCGGTCAATTCCCAGTCCATGTCGAAAGGCACTATTATCTCCTTAGCCTTACTTTGGAACCTTTCGCGTATTTCTGGTATTGCGGTGAGAAGCAGCTCGCGGTCGGTTTCGTCGAGCTTGCGCTTGTATTCGAAAGTGAAACTTTGGTTCACCGCTCCGTTCTTAACGTGTATGTAGTTGATGAAAGCCGTTCGGTTCATGTCGTCGTCGACAATGGTGAACACATCAACATCGGTGATGCTATGGCTCACCACCTCGCTCTTGGCACAGAAACTCTCTATCAAGAGATACTTCTGTTTTAATTCTTCGGCTTCCTCATATTTCAGTTCAGCCGCTTTCTGCTGCATCTCTTCGTATACATGTTGCGATAGTTGACGAGTGTTGCCCTTCAGAATCTCTCGAGCCTGTGCAATGGAAGCCTGGTAATCCTCTAACGATTGCTTGCCGCAACATGGAGCCTTGCAGTTGTGAATGTGGTACTCAAGGCATGGTTTGTATCTGCCCTGTTCTATACCCTCCTTCGTGATAGGCATTCGGCACGTGCGAGGCTTGTAGAGTTTGTGTATAAGTTCGAGCACGGCAAACATGCTGCCCGTATGTGAGTAGGGACCGAAGAATGTGCCGAACTTCTTGTTTATCTGTCGTGTCTTGAATACGCGCGGCAGATACTCGTTGGTTACGCAGATGCTCGGATAGGTCTTGCCGTCTTTAAGCAGAACATTGTATCGAGGGTTGTATTTCTTGATAAGGCTGTTCTCAAGCAACAGAGCGTCTTCCTCTGTTTTCACAACCGTGTAGCTGATGTCCTCAATCTTCGACACCAGCACCTTTGTCTTAAACCTGTCCACCTCCTTATGGAAGTAGCTCGACACACGCTGCTTCAGTCGTTTTGCCTTGCCTACATATATAATGGTATGGTCGGCATCGTAGAACTGGTAGCTGCCCGGTTTGTCGGGCATGTTGAGCACAATGTTCTTAAGGCGCTCAATGCGCTTCTCGTTTTCTTCCTTTGTCATGTTGCCTGTTGTTTTGTTGTGCCTGTACAGCCTGTAAGTGCTTTGAAATTAAGAGTGTTGTCCTGTTTTGTTTCACGTGGAACTGTAACCTCCTGTTGATTCATGTAATGGAGTTGGTCAAGACCTCTCTCCTGTAGTAGGAGGACTAAGTTGCCCCTCCTGTAGCAAGTGGGCTAAGATGTCCTTCCTGTAGCAAATGGACCAAGATATCTCTCCTGTAGTCTTAAAAGTATATTCCTTACTACTTCCTGCTTGTGATTAGCTCCATCAGCTTTATGCAAAAGCGCGGCAAGCCTGTAAGCCTGTCGCGCCTGTTGCCTGTTATAATCCTGTGATGTGAGGATTAAATCTTGATGAGTGATGTAATCTCGATATCCTCGTCGAAACCTTCGCGTCCGTTCAGACCTTCGTTCACAAGTTCGATGATGAAGTTGGCATAAACCTTCTTAGGGTTGAATTTCTTCACAAGATTGCAAGCAGCCTTCATTGTGCCGCCTGTAGCGAGCAAGTCGTCGTGGAGAAGGATAACGTCGTCCTCGTTGATGGCATCCTTGTGAATCTCGATAGTGTCCTTGCCATATTCCTTGGCATAGCTCTCCTGTACGGTGTCGCAAGGAAGCTTTCCTGGTTTGCGGCAGAGCACCACTCCTGCACCAAGTCGAAGGGCGAGGGCAGACGACATAACGAAGCCTCGCGACTCAATGCCTACAATCTTGGTTATACCCTTGTCCTTGTAGAGTTCATACATTTCGTCGCAAATCTCCTGTAGGCACGCGTTATTCTTAAAGAGTGTTGTGACGTCGCGGAAGTTGACTCCCTTCTTCGGCCAATCTGGTATGCAACGCAGATTGTCAAGCAATAATTTGTTGTTCATTTTCAGTTGTTTAATATATATTCGTTATTGTATTCGTTTCACGTGAAACCTGTACCTGTTACCTGTGCATTAGTACTAATAGTACATTAATGTCGCTTGGCGATACACCTGGTATGCGTGATGCCTGTCCCAGGGTCTCGGGATTGATGCGCATAAGCTTCTGTCTTCCCTCCGTGGATATCTCATGGAGCTGGTCGTATTTGAAGTGACCTTTTATTCTGATGTCCTCCAATCGGTGCATCTTGTCGGCAATCTGTCTTTCTCGCTTTATGTAGCCGTCATACTTGATGAGTATTTCGGCAGCCTCGGTTATTTCCTCCTGTCTTGCGTCGTTGGAGTCGAGCGCAGCCTGTAGGGTGGGTATAGCCGAAGCGAGTTGCTTAATGCTGAGTTGTGGTCGGGCAATGAGGCTTGCGATAGTAGCGCCAAACTGCATTGGGGTAGTTCCGAACGTTTCAAGCGCTGCATTGATGTCGCGGGGCTTCACGTTGGTTGAGTTGCAGAAGTCGACGATGCGCTCAATCTCCTTCTTCTTCTTAATCCAATGGTCGTAGCGTTCGCGCGAGGCAATGCCAAGGTCGTAAGCCTTCTCTGTGAGTCGTGCGTCGGCGTTGTCCTGTCTTAATAATATTCGGTACTCCGCGCGTGAGGTGAACATTCTGTAAGGCTCGTCCACACCCTTTGTTGTTAGGTCGTCAATCAAGACACCTATATATCCCTCGTCGCGTTTCATGACGAAAGGTTCCGAGCCTCCGCAGAGCAGGGCAGCGTTGATGCCTGCCATCATTCCCTGTCCTCCTGCCTCTTCATAACCCGTAGTTCCATTCACCTGTCCTGCGAAGAACAAACCCTTTACGATTTTTGATTCCAATGAAGGCTTGAGTTGGGTAGGGTCGAAATAGTCGTATTCTATTGCGTAGCCCGGACGGTAGACCTTAATGTCGCGGAACGCCTTTATTTTTTTCAGGGCAGCGAGTTGAACATCCATCGGCATAGAGGAAGAAAAGCCGTTAAGATACATCTCGTTCGTATCCTCACCCTCGGGTTCGAGGAAGAGCGGATGCTGATCCTTGTCGGGGAATGTCATGAGCTTTGTCTCGATAGACGGACAATAACGAGGTCCGGTCGATTTTATCTGTCCGTTGTAGAGTGGGGAGTCGGCAATGGCATCGCGCAGTGTGTCGTGCACCTCCTTATTAGTATATGTAGTCCAACAAGGAAGCTGCTTCAGTTGTCGTGGAGCAGTCATGTATGAGAATCCGTGATAGTCGGTCTCGCCAGGTTGGCATTCCATATCCTCGAAATGAACAGAGCGTCTGTCTATGCGCACTGGAGTACCTGTCTTCATTCGTGCCGAAGTGATGCCGTGTCGGGTTATGCTTTCGGTGAAGTGAAGTACGGCAGGTTCGGCACATCTTCCTCCAGGCACTTTGCGTCGTCCCACATGCATCAGTCCGTTGAGGAATGTGCCCGCGGTGATAACCACAGCCTTTGCTCGGAACGTCACGCCCCACACAGTCTCCACACCTACAGCCTCGCCATTCTCCACAATCAGCTCGCATGCTTCGTCCTGCCATATGTCGAGTCCTTTAATGCGGTCGAGTCGTGTGCGCCATTCCCAGATGAATTTGCCACGGTCGCATTGTGCTCTCGGGCTCCATACTGCAGGTCCCTTGCCACGGTTGAGCATTCTGAATTGTATGGATGTGGCGTCGGTCACCAATCCCATCTCGCCTCCCATGGCGTCGATCTCTCGCACTATCTGTCCCTTGGCAATGCCACCCACAGCAGGGTTGCAGCTCATCTGTCCTATCTTGTTCATGTCCATCGTCACAAGGCACGTCTTAGCACCCATGCGGGCAGCTGCTGTAGCAGCCTCGCATCCGGCGTGTCCGCCTCCTATGACAATGACGTCGTAGTTGAATTTCATATCTTGATTGTCGATGTTAAAAATGCGCGGTAAGGCTCCCAGCCCTACCTCCTAAGTTTTATGTTCGCAAAATTAAGAATAAAAAATGATTTTTGAGAAAAATAGTTTGATTTATCATCAAATTTCAGTATTTTTGCAGTCTGTAAGGAAGGGGGCTATACCTATTATATAGTATAGTGCTATTTTAGGCGCGGATATTATATATTTTTCCTTCATTGCAACGCCGCGACGGCGTGGCTCCTAAATATTGGAATCAATCATTCTAACATTTTAATAATTTAAATTCAAATCATTTATGTGGTTAATCAATTCATCTATCGGTAGAAAGGTAGTGATGGCCTTGACAGGCGTTGCTCTTGTTCTATTCCTGACATTCCACATGTCAATGAATGTTGCTGCGCTCTTCTCAGGAGAAGCCTACAACATGATCTGTGAGTTCCTCGGCGCCAACTGGTATGCCGTAGTAGCAACAATGGGCCTCGCTGCCCTTGCTGTCATCCACATCGTTTACGCCTTCTGGCTCACGATGCAGAACCGCGCTGCCCGCGGTACCTCACGCTATGAGGTAGTGGCAAAGCCTGCAAAGGTAGAGTGGGCATCACAGAACATGCTCGTTCTTGGCATCATCGTATTGCTCGGCCTCTTGCTCCACTTCTGGAACTTCTGGTACAACATGATGTTTGCTGAGCTTGTAGGTCTCGACGTTCCTAACGATCCGGCTGACGGTTTTGCCTACATCCAGGACACCTTCGCCAACCCGGTTTATGTAGTTCTCTACATCGTATGGCTCGTGGCTCTCTGGTTCCACCTCACTCACGGTTTCTGGAGCGCAATGCAGACATTTGGCTGGAACGGTAAGGTATGGTTCAACCGTTGGAAGACCATCGGTACAGTGTACTCTACACTCCTCATCCTCGGCTTCCTCGTAGTAGTAATCGCTTTCGCACTTGGCTGCGCACCAAGCCTCTGCTGCTAATTCAAAACAAAAAAATCAAAATTCATAATTTCTATTATGGCTAAGACTATTAATTCAAGAATCCCTGAAGGCCCAGTGGCCGAGAAGTGGACCAACTATAAAGCTCACCA
>CAKQFF010000009.1 GCA_934230685.1 uncultured Prevotella sp.
AATAGGTATCTGAGTAGAGCCGCCCACTCTCACGATGCTTCTGCGTTGCAGGGCTGTGAGGAGTTTTGCCTGAAGGCTATACGAGAGGTTGCCTATCTCATCAAGAAAGATGGTGCTGCCATCAGCCAACTCAAACTTGCCAGGTTTGTCTGTCTTGGCATCCGTGAATGCTCCCTTCACATGACCGAAGAGCTCGCTTTCGAACAAAGTTTCTGTAATGGCTCCCATATCCACTGGCAACATCTTTTTTCCACATCTTGTGGATAAACGGTGTATCTCGTTGGCCAATACCTCCTTGCCAGTTCCGTTTTCGCCCGTGATAAGGATGTTGGCATCGGTTGCAGCAACCTTTTCCACAATGTTTCTTAAATTGCTCATAACTTCGCTGTTGCCCCAATACATCATGCTATTCGAGTCTTTTCCACCATTCTTGCCCGTGGCTTTGTCAGCAGCCTTGTTCTTGTCTCTTGCCTCCAACAATGTACCGATCATCTTCTCGTTGTCGAAAGGCTTGACTATGAAGTCGGCTGCTCCTTCCTTGATGCCCGTTACGGCGAGTTGAATGTCAGCATAAGCAGTGAAAAGCACAACCTCGGTCTTCGCACTGAGACTTTTGATTTCTCTGAGCCAATACAATCCCTCGTTTCCAGAATTGATGCCACTCGAAAAGTTCATGTCGAGCAACACCACGTCGGGATGTTCCTCTCTCAGTTTGGCAGGGATAGAGTTTGGATTGGCTATGGTGATGATATTGGCGAATAAGGGTTCGAGCAGCATCCTCACCGTAGTGAGAATGTTGCGGTTGTCATCAACAATGAGTATTGTTCCTTGTTTCTTTGTCATGATAATCAGTTTTCGGTCGACTCCATGTTCCCAATGAATATGGAGTCGTCCATTTCTGCAAGCGTTTTCTTCTTCTTGTTCTCCTTGGCACCGGCTTTCAGCAGGTTGCGTGCTGCTGTGATGATGCTTGCTCCACTGTCGGCAGTGGTGATTTTAAGTTTGGCAATCTTCTTTATGGTGTCGTTCATGCTCGACTCCACATCCATGAATCTCATGCCGAAGTCCTGCACACGGTCGATGACGCTGTTGGCAGCATCCATCATGGCTTGCTGGTTGCTTAGTTGCCGCACTTGGGTCCACATCATCTCCAATACGCGAAGGTTCATGTACATGGTTTGCGGACCGAGAATCATCACGCCTTGGTCGTAGGCTTCGCGCCAAAGAGTGCTGTCGTTGAGCAAGGCAAGATTGAGGGCACCCTCGATGGGGACATACATTATGGCGAAGTTGAGGCGGTTGTAGCCGCTTGGCAGATACTTGGAATATTCCTTTTTGGCAAGTCGCTTCACTTGTGCCCTTACGCTGGCAATGTGCGACTTGAGATATTCCGTCTTCTCGGGAGTCCCGTCCTCGGCATTCATGTAGCGCTCGTAGTCGGTAAGCGACATCTTTGAGTCAACCACCACATGGCGGTTGTTGGGGAAATGCAGTATGAAGTCGGGGATAAGTCCCTTGCCATCGTCGCCTTTGGCTATGTTGCCAGCCTTGTCGCGAAGCGTCTCTTGAGTGTCAAACTGTTCGCCTTCCTTCAGTTCAAGGTCTTCAAGAAGCTGTTTCAGCTTCAACTCTCCGAAGTTGCCTTGCACCTTAACCTCTCCCGTTAGGGCACGTGTCAGCCGGTCGGCAGTCTCGCCAAGGGCGGCACTCTTCTGCATATTCACCTTGATAGTCTCGTCGAGTCGCGTGAGAGCCTCGTTCTGTTGCTCCTTCGATTTGTCCAAAGCCTCCTGCATGTCCTTAAGACTCTGCTGCAGAGGGTCGATAATTTTGGATACCTGCTCACGGTTTCTCTCGCCCAATTCCTCTTGTCTACGCTTCAGCACTTCTTCGGATGTGGTCTGCATCTGTTCCTTGATGAGCTTGAGTTGGTTTTCCACCTGCTCGCGGTTCATCTGTCTTAAGGCTTCTATCTGCTGTTCGGCGGCCTCTTTGGCTTGGGCAAGTTGCTGTTCGGATGCTTCCTTAATCTGTTGTAGCTGCTGTTCGTGAGCCAGCTTTAGTTCGGCAATGCGCTTGTCTGAGGCATCAGCCTGGTCGGCCAGCATCTTGTCGCTTGCAAGCTTCTGCTCATTCAATCGTTTCTCGGTGTCTTGTTTTGCCTCTTCTATGCGTGCGTAGTAGTTCTGGGCTTGTGTTTTCTGCACGTCACGCTCGGACGTAAGGTTTTTTATTTGCTCTGCTTGGGTTGTAATGGTCTTCTCGCGAGATTTCAGGAGAATGGCCAATACAATCATGGCTATGGCAAGGATTGCGATAACTATATATTCCATTGATTGATGAAGTGTTGGGGGATGAAAGAAACAAGGCATCTCTCTGCTTGTCGACAGTGGGATGCCTTGGAATTAGTTCTGTAGATTATACGTAAGTTTCAAGGAACTTCAATGTTCCCTCAACCTTCAGAGTCTCTGTGGTTGCCGGAACAAGAAGACTTTCGCCTGCGGCAAGCGTGATGGTGTTGCCCTCGTTGTCGGTGATGGTGCCTTCGCCCTTAAGACCGATGAGGATAACGAAGCTGTCAAGCTCAGAGTAGTCGAGAGTCATAGGCTCGTCGAGGTCATACACTGCTGTGCAGAAGTAAGGACACTGCACAAGGCTCACGCCCTGGTTCTTGGCAGGAGTGTATTCTGTGCGGTAGTTGCTCTCAACGTTGTAGTTGATGCACTCGGCAGCCTGCTTGGTGTGCAACTCGCGGTAGTTGCCGTCCTTGTCCTTGCGCTTGAAGTCGTAGATACGGTAGGTGACGTCGCTTGTCTGCTGAATCTCGGCGAGGAAGCAGCCGGTGCCAATAGCGTGGATACGTCCTGCTGGCAGGAAGAAGCAATCGCCTTCCTTCACGTTGTAGCGGTCGATGGCATCAACGATAGTGTCGTTGGCAACCATGTCGGCATACTGAGTAGGAGTGATAGGTTTCTTAAGACCGCAGAGGAGAGTGGCGTCCTTGTCGGAGTCGAGCAAGTACCACATCTCTGTCTTGCCGCGCTCCTTGCCCTGGCGCTTGGCTATCTCGTCGGTGGGATGAACCTGGATAGAGAGGTCCTGACGGGCATCGATAAACTTGATGAGCAATGGGAACTCGTTGCCGAAACGCTCGTAGTTGTCCTTGCCTACAAGTTTCTCCTTAAGTTCGGCAACAACCTCGTTGAGCTTCTTGCCAGCATACTCGCCATTGGCAACAACAGTCTCGTTGCCTGGCACGCCAGATATTTCCCAGCTTTCGCCTACATTCTCCTGCACTGTGTTGAGGTGCTTGAACGGAATAATCTTTTCGCCGCCCCAAATGGTTGATTTGAGGAGAGCGTTAAACTTCATTGGTTCCATGATTTGTTGTATTTAGTTATTGCAATCTCTTTAGAAGAGTGAATTAGTTTTCTTTCCAGAATTGTGGGGTGAATATCACGAGTACGCTGAATATCTCAAGACGTCCGATGAGCATAAGCACCGAGCATATCCACTTAGCTGCCGCTGGCAACTCGCTCCACGACATTGTAGGTCCGATTTCTGTACCGAGTGTTGGTCCCACATTGCCCAATGCACTTAGGGTGATGGTTATGGCGTTGGTGTTGTCAATGCCCATAGCAATCATCGAGAACGAGCAGAAGAGGCACAGAATGAGATAAGTAGACAAGAAGGCGAGCAGCGTGACGCGCTTGGATGAAGGCACATTAGTGCCGTCGACACGCATTGGCAACACGGCATTGGGGTGAAGCATCTGTCGGAACTCATTCTTTATTATATTAAGCAACATCACACAGCGGATGCACTTGAATCCACCACTCGTAGAGCCGGAGCAAGCTCCGAAGAACATGCAAACGGCAAGCACTACCCATGTCACGTGGGGCCAAACGGCAGGGTCGTCGGCAAGCAAGCCCGTTGTGGTGATGAAGGATACCACGTGGAACAAGCCGCTTCGTATGGCAGGCTCAAGCTCGTAGCCGTTCTTCCACATAAGCTCAAAGGCTATGAATCCTGAGAAGAGGAGCACTATGAGCAGATAGAATCGGCATTCGGCACTCTTGAGCAATGTGCTGAGCTTGCGCTGCGACACTGTGATGTAGAGCATCGTGAAGTTAACTCCCGAAATGAAACAGAAGAAGGTGACTATATACTGCACCACTGGAGTGAGATAGCTGTAATCGTTGTGTGTGGCAAATCCGCCGGTAGCAGCTGTTGTGAAACTGTAGTTTACGCTGCTGAAAACATCCATTCCGGCAAGCCACATCGATGCAAAGCACAATACTGTGATGCAGATGTAGACTACCCAAATCCACTTGGCGTTGGTACTGAGGCGAGGGTGCAGCTTTGTCTTTATTGGTCCGGTGGCTTCGGCAGCAAACACTTTCACGCTTCCGCCTACGAGCGACGGCAACAGGGCTATGGTGAAGAACACTATTCCGAGTCCGCCTAACCATTGAGTGAACGAACGCCAAAACAGAATGCCGTGGGGCAGGGCTTCCACATTATCTATAATAGAGGCTCCGGTGGTGGTGAATCCCGACATGGTCTCGAAGAAGGCATCTGTGAAGGAGTGGAGATAGCCGCCTATGAGAAAGGGCAAAGTGCCGAAGAGCGAGAACACCATCCACGTGAGTGTCACCACAAGGTAGGCATCGCGTCGTGAAAGAGTGTTGTCGCATTTTCTTCCCATTAGGCGTAGCACCAGTCCGGTGCCGGCTGATATTGCCACAGAGCATACGAACGAAACGAGGTCGTCCTCATGATAGTAGACCGACACTCCGAGACACACCATCAGCATCATCGCCTCGATAAAGAGCAACGACCCTATAATCTTGTAAATAAGTCTGAGGTTTATCATAGGAAGAGCTTTTCTATCTTCTTCATGTTGATGTTATGGCAGAACACCATTACGGAGTCGCCCGGGTGAATCATCGTGTTGCCCGACACGAGAAATCCTTGCCCGTCGCGCACGAGTCCACCAATGGTCATTCCCTTTGGCAGACCAAGGTCTTTCACTGGCTTGCGTGTTATCTTGGAGCCTTCCGACGGGATGAACTCAGCCACATCGGCATTGGCTGTCATGAGGAACCGCACATTGTGCACGTTGGCGTCGAGCATCATCTGGTAGATGTGGCTTGCGGCGATAGACTTCTTGTTGATGATAGTACCGATATCAAGGCTCTCGGCCATGCTCACATAGTCGATGTTCTCGACCATAGCAACAGTCTTGCGCACTCCCATGCGCTTGGCTGTAAGGCAAGCAAGAATGTTTGTCTCGGCGTTGCCGGTCAATGCCACGAATGCTTGGGTGTTCTTAATGCCTTCTTCTATAAGTAGTGAGAGGTCGCGCCCGTCGCCGTTGATGATGAGAGCCTTGTCATTTTCAAGTATAGAGTTAAGACGTTCGCATCGTTGCTCGTCGGTCTCGATGATTTTCACGTCCATATAGCTTGGCATTGTCTTCACAGTGCGCACGGCAGTGGCACCTCCACCCATTATCATCACGTTCTTCACGTCGACATAATGTTCCTTGCCCACAATCTTGCGGATATAAGGAATGTATTGCTTTGTGGTCATGAAGTAAGCCAGGTCGTACATCTCCAGGCAGTCGTTACCGCCAGGGATGATGGTGTCGCTGCCACGCTTGATGGCAACTATGTGGTAAGGATCCTCAGGACCACAAATGTCGCGCATTGGTCGGTCGAGTATTGTGCATGACTCTCTCAGTTTCACGCCGAGCATAACAAGTGCTCCGTCGTGCACGTCCCAACGTTGTCTTACCCACGACATTTTCAGTCCGTTGTTGATGTCGGTGGCTGCAAGTAGCTCAGGATAGATGATAGAGCTGACGCCAAGTTGTGAGAAAAACTCTTTCAACTCAGGTTCTATGTATTCTGCATTATCTATTTTCGCCACAGTCTTTTTAGTACCGAGGGCCTTGGCAAGTGTGCATGATGCCATGTTCTGGCTTTCGTCAGGGGTGACGGCTATGAATAGGTCGGCATTCTCTGCTCCCGCCTTCTTCAGGGCCTTTACGCTTGTCGACGAAGCCTCCATAGTAAGAATATCCACATCAGAACCGATGCGTGACAGGCGTTCCTCGTCAGAGTCCATCACCACAATGTCGTCGTGCTCGCGTGAGAGCAGTCGGGCGAGGTGGGTTCCGATGGCGTAGGCACCTGCTATTATTATTTTCATAACAAGATTGATTTTTTTATTGACTCAATGTCTATGCCCGCTATCTGCTTGAGTTGGGCTACTGTTCCGTGTTCGATAAAGGTGTCGGGCAAGCCTATGCGCACCACCTTCACGTCTTTATTATTGTCGCTCATCCATTCGAGTACGGCTGAGCCGAAGCCTCCAGCCCGCTGTCCGTCCTCTACAGTCACGATGCGCTTGAATCGTTTTGCAATATCTTCGAGCAACTGAGTGTCGAGAGGTTTGCAGAATCGCATGTCATAGTGGGCGATGCTCATGGGGCAACCGTCGTCGTGTAGCTGGCTTATGGCCTTCTGCACGTCGTTGCCGATAGGTCCGTAGCTGAGTACAGCCACGTCGCTACCATCACTTATGCAGCGTCCTTTTCCAATCTCAATCTCTTCGAAGGGACATTTCCAGTCCTCGCCCTTAACGCCTTTACCTCGCGGGTAGCGTATAACCACCGTGCCTTTGCCGGGCAGTTGTGCCGTGTACATCATGCGTCGCAGCTCTTGCTCGTCCATTGGTGAGCAGAGAGTGAGGTTGGGCACTGGGCGCAAAGCTGCAATATCAAACACTCCGTGATGGGTAGGTCCGTCTTCGCCAACGAGTCCTGCTCGGTCGAAGCAGAACACCACGGGCAGATTGAGTATGGCGGCATCGTGTATGATATTGTCGTAGGCGCGTTGTGCAAACGCGCTGTAGATATTGCAGAATGGCATCAGTCCGTCCTTTGCCATACCACATGAGAATGTGGCAGCATGACCTTCGGCAATGCCAACATCGAACACTCGGTCGGGCATAGCCTTCATCATGATGTCCATAGAGCATCCGGTAGGCATGGCTGGAGTGACACCCACGATGCGCGGATTGTTTTGCGCCAGTTCGAGCAGTGTCTTGCCAAACACCTCTTGGTATTTAAGAGGGTAGGGGTCGCCTTTGTCTGTCAGGCGTTTGCCTGTATCTGGGTCGAACTTGCCAGGTGCGTGCCATATCGTGGCATGCTCTTCGGCAGGCTTGTAGCCTTTGCCCTTGATGGTGTGAAGATGCAAGAGCTTTGGTCCGCGCATGTCCTTGAGCTGTTCAAGAATGCGCACCACCTCGCCCACATTATTTCCATCGAATGGTCCGAAGTAGCGTATGTTCATGCCCTCAAATATATTCTGCTGGTGGGCAAGAGCCGATTTCAAGGCATTGTTCAAGCGTATAAGTCCCTTGCGGCGGTCGTCGTTGAGGTAGCCTTTTGCTCGCAGCCATTGTGAGGCACGGTCGCGCAGTCGGTTGTAGGTGGCATTTGTGTCGAGGTTGAGCAGGTATTTCTCCATACCACCCACGGCACGGTCGATGCTCATATCGTTGTCGTTGAGCACTATGAGCAGGTCATTGGGCGAAGACGACACGTTGTTTAGACCCTCGAATGCGAGTCCTCCCGACATGGCTCCGTCGCCAATTACTGCTACTACATGACGGTCGTCGCGTCCAGTCTTGCGTGCGGCGACAGCCATACCGAGTGCTGCGGAAATGGAGTTGGATGCATGACCGCAGGTAAATGTGTCGTATTCGCTCTCCATAGGTGATGGAAACGGACGCACACCGTGAAGCTTGCGGTTGGTGCAGAATGTATCCTTGCGGCCTGTGAGTATCTTATGGCCGTAGGCCTGATGGCCAACATCCCATACAATGCGGTCGTCTGGGGTGTTGAAAACGTAGTGTAGGGCCACAGTGAGTTCTACCACACCGAGCGACGAGGCAAAGTGACCGGGGTTTTCGGCAAGTTCCTCTACGATGTCGCGGCGCAGTTCGGCGCACAGCTCCGGCAACTTATCCACGCTCAGTCGGCGCAGGTCTTCCGGGTACTGTATCTTGTCTAAAAGTTCTAATTTGTCGTTGTTCATGAAACTACATTTGAGAGTGCTAAGCAGTGTGGCAGTTTTCTGAAAATTGCAACTATGACTTATGCAATATGCAAAGTTAATGCAAATCGACGAAAGCACAAAAAATAAACCAATATATTTCAACAGTACTTATATTATAGGTGTATATGATGTTTCAAACTTTATTTAACGAAAATGTAACATTGTAGAAATACGTATGATAATCATAATATGTATCTTTGCATTGAAATAAGAATTGTAACATTTGCTACAGATAGAAAGCGAAATAACAGAAATATGAAACAGAATCAGCGAATACTTGTTGTGGACGATGAGCAGGACTTGCTCGAAATCCTGAAGTTTAATCTTGAGACAGAAGGCTACGAAGTGGCCACAGCCACATCGGCAGAGGAAGCATTGGAGATGGACATTGCGTCATTCGACCTATTGCTGTTGGATGTGATGATGGGCGGTATGTCGGGATTTGCCATGGCACGCAAACTCAAGGAGACCCCCTTGACCGCCAATGTACCTATAATCTTCCTTACCGCACGCGATACGGAGAACGACACCGTGACGGGATTTAATCTCGGTGCCGACGACTATATATCCAAGCCATTCTCGCTGCGTGAGGTTATGGTGCGTGTGCGTGCCGTCTTGCGCCGTACTGCCACTCCCGATCCAGAGGGCGAGCCGCAGGTATTGTCTTATCAAGGTATAGTGATGAACCTTGACAAGAAGACAGTCAATATTGATGGCGAGGACGTGCCGTTTACAAAGACTGAGTTTGAGTTGCTGCATCTTTTGCTTGACGAGCGTGGACGTGTGTTCTCGCGTCAGGAGCTTATCGAGCGTATATGGCCAAAGGATGTGCTTGTGCTCGACCGTACGGTTGACGTGAATATAACACGACTGAGGAAGAAAATCGGACGTTTTGCCAAGTGCATTGTCACAAGGCTTGGCTTCGGATACTATTTCGATGCTTAATCACATGCCTCGCCTTAAGGCACATTATTATTAATAATCTTTAGTTCTTGATTCATAAAGTCCAATTTTTATGAGAATATCCGTAGGAACAAAGCTTTACATGAGTGTGCTCTCCGTGTTTCTCGTCTTTGCTGTGGCGTTCATCGTGTTTCAGCAGACGCGTGAGAAGCAATTCAAGGTGGACACTCTCAACCTGAAGTTGCAGGACTACAACATGCGCATGGAGGAATATCTGAGTTTGTTTCCCGATCGTTCGGAGGAGGAACTCGACCGCTATGTGAAGACGCACTATATTCCCCACTTGCGTGTCACGCTCATCAGTCTTAGTGGCAAAGTGATCTACGACAGTGAGCTTAAGGACTATTCGCATGTTGCCAACCATGCTTCGCGCCCTGAGATAGCATCTGCACTGCACAAGGGGTTTGGTTCTACTGTAGAGCGCAACAGTAAGACTCTGAAAGGAGACTTCTTTTATTCGGCAACATATTTCTCGAAGGATTCGCTCATCATACGCTCTGCCTTGCCCTACACAAGCGACCTTTCGAAGTCGCTCAAAGCCGACCAGCATTATATATGGTTTGCTGTAGGTACAATACTGTTGCTTACGATAATTCTCTATCGTTTCACGCGTCGATTGGGTGATAATGTGCAACGCTTGCGCACCTTTGCCTCGCGTGCCGACCATGGTGAGTCGCTCGATACAGAAGATCTTGTGGGGTTCCCCTCTGATGAACTTGGCGAGATAGCCGAGCGTATTATCAAGATTTATAAACGCTTGCAGACCACACGCCAGGAGCAGGATATCCTGAAACGTCAGCTCACGCAGAACATAGCTCATGAGCTAAAGACTCCCGTGGCAAGTATTCAGGGTTATCTTGAAACTATTCTTGATAACCCAAACATCAACGATAGTATGCGAGAGCAGTTTCTTAAGCGTTGCTATGCACAAAGCCAACGTCTCACATCGTTGCTACTTGACATTTCTACGCTCAATCGAATGGACGATGCACCAGAAATGATAGCTACTGAGGATGTTAACATTTCGGAAATAGTGGCGAATATCCAGAAGGAGACGGCATTGCAGTTGCAGCAGAAGCAAATGTCTTTCGTGAATAAATTGCCCAATGATATTGTGGTGAAAGGCAGCCCAAGCTTGATCTATAGTGTATTTCGCAATCTTACGGATAATGCTATCGCTTATGCCGGTACGGGCACAACAATCACTCTTACGGCACAGCCTATAGAGGATATTGACGAAGAGATGAAGTCGCCTAAATGGCAATTCACATTCAGCGACAATGGAGTGGGAGTGCCAGTAGAACATCTTCCACGACTCTTCGAGCGTTTCTATCGTGTAGACAAGGGTCGCTCACGCAAGATGGGCGGAACGGGTCTTGGACTTGCTATTGTCAAGAATGCTGTGTTGCTGCATGGCGGCACGATAAGAGTGAACAACAACTTCAACGGTGGTTTGCGTTTTGATTTTACATTGTAGTTTTATTTTGATGCCCATAGAGTAAAATTTTCCTGGGCAGAGAAATATTGTTCCGTGACATGGGATGTTTGTCCGTATGTCACGGAACTTTGTATCCGTAACGTGTGAATGTTTATCTGCATAATGATTTTTTAGAATAGTTACAGAACATGTAATGACAAATAAAAGTTGTTAAATGTTTAGTACGTATGTGCTATATTATTATTAATGTAAGTAACTTTGCAGCGGAAAACTTGCAGGTGATGTTTAGTTTTCTGAATGATTAGCAAATTAGTGATAACTATTATATATAATAAGGTATAGCGAAATAAATATTTAGTTACAAATAGGTATGAATAAAACAAAGATTTTATTGGTTGCAGCATTGACTGCAGTGCTCGCCTCTTGTGGTGGCGGCAAGAGTGGCGGAAAGCCCAACTTCGGCGACAATGAGTATGCCGTACGTACTGTGCAGGGTCAGAACGCAGACCTCCAGACCACTTATCCCGCAACAATCAAGGGTGTTCAGGACGTTGAGATTCGTCCGAAAGTATCTGGTTTCATCACAAAACTCTGCGTAAAGGAAGGTCAGCAGGTTAAGGCTGGTCAGCTCCTTTTCGTTATCGACAATGTGACCTATGCTGCCGCAGTGCGCCAGGCCAAGGCTTCTGTAAATGCTGCCAAGGCTCAGCTCAATACTGCCCGCCTTACATACAACAATTCTGAGAAGCTTTTCAAGAACAATGTTATTGGTTCTTACGAGCTTCAGTCTTCTAAGAACGCTATGGAGAGCGCAGCTGCTCAGTTGGCTCAGGCTGAGGCTGCCTACGTTTCTGCAAAGCAGAATCTCGACTTCTGCTTCGTGACAAGTCCTGCCAATGGTGTTATCGGTGACCTGCCTTACCGTGTAGGTGCTCTTGTTAGCGCTTCTTCACAGCAGGCTCTTACAACTGTTTCAAACAACTCTACCATGCAGGTTTACTTCTCAATGACTGAGAAGGACCTCCTCGACATGACCAAGACAGCTGGCAACATGAACACAGCTATCTCTAACTATCCTGCTGTTAAGCTTCAGCTTGCCGATGGTTCTATTTATAACCATCCGGGTAAGGTGGCTACAGTGAGCGGTGTTATCGACCCAACTACTGGTACTGTGTCTATGCGTGCCGACTTCCCAAATCCTGAGCGTGTGCTCAAGACTGGTGCTTCAGGTTCTATCGTAGTTCCCCACACTGCCACTGGTGCTGTTATTATCCCGCAGGACGCTGTTGTTGAGGTTCAGGACAAGCACTTCGTTTATATTGTTGGCAAGGACAACAAGGTGAAGTATACTCCTGTAACTCTCAATCCGCAGAACGATGGTAAGACTTACATTATCACCTCAGGTCTTAAGGTTGGCGACCGTTTCGTAGTAAATGGTGTTTCTTCACTCCAGGACGGTATGGAAATCAAGCCTGTTACAGAGGCTCAGTATGCTGAGAAGCTGAAGAAGACAGAACAATTAGGTGAGGCTCAGGGCGACCTTAGCAAACTTAAGAAGGCTTTTGGAAAATAAATTTTGAGTTTTAAAGTATGAAATTAGATAGATTTATCAAACGCCCGGTACTTTCCACGGTGATTTCAATCCTCGTGGTTATTCTGGGTGTACTTGGATTGGTGTCGCTGCCTATCGAGCAGTACCCTAACATGGCGCCTCCTACCATCATGGTGCGTGCAGCCTATACCGGTGCCAACTCCCAGACTGTGCTCAACTCTGTGCTTGCACCGCTTGAGGAGTCAATCAATGGTGTTGAGGGCATGACCTACATGACCTCTTCTGCTACCAATGATGGTTCGGCTTCTATCACAGTATTCTTTAAGCAGGGTATGGACCCTGACATGTGTCAGGTGAACGTTCAGAACCGTGTGTCGCAGGCTTCGGCTTTGCTGCCTGCCGAGGTTACCAAGGCTGGTGTGACTGTTGCTAAGCGTCAGTCGTCTACCGTTATCCTCTTCGGTCTTACAGCCGATGACGACCGCTACGATGACAAGTTCCTTACCAACTACGCCAACATCAACGTCATTCCTGCCATCAAGCGTGTGAATGGTGTGGGTGAGTGTCAGTGCTTCTCACAGAAGGACTACACTATGCGCCTTTGGATTGACCCAGTGAAGATGAAGAGCTACGGCTTGATTCCTTCCGACCTTACTGGTGTGCTTGCTCAGCAGAACATCGAGGCTGCTCCTGGTTCGGTAGGTGAGTCTTCCGATAATCAGTATCAGTATACATTTCGTTATAGAGGTCGTCTACAGACTCCTGAGGAGTTTGGCGACATGATTATCAAGTCTACTCAGGATGGTCAGACTATCCGTGTTAAGGATGTGGCACGCGTAGAGATGGGTGCCCTCTCATATACAGTAGAGTCAAAGAACAACGGCAAGTCATCTGTTACTATGATGGTTACCCAGACCGCTGGTTCTAACGCTACCGAGATTGCCACCAACATCAAGAAGCTCCTCAAGGAGCAGGAGGCTACAATGCCACCGGGAATTCACTTCGACATCATGCAGGACGTTACAGAGTTCCTCTTCGCCTCTATTGAGGACCTTATCAAGACCCTCTGCGAGGCTTTCGTCCTTGTGTTCATCGTGGTGTACATCTTCCTTCAGGATACACGCTCAACGCTTATTCCGTTGATTGCCGTGCCTGTGTCGTTGATTGGTACATTCTTCTTCCTCTATGTGTTTGGCTTCTCGCTCAACTTGCTTACACTTGCCGCCCTCGTGCTTGCCATTGCTATTGTGGTCGATGATGCCATTGTGGTTGTGGAGGCCGTCCATGCCAAGCTCGACCTTGGCTACAAGTCGGCCAAGCTTGCGTCTATCGACGCCATGAACGAGATTTCGGGAGCCATCATCTCTATTACCCTCGTTATGGCATCCGTGTTTATCCCAGTGTCATTCATGGGTGGTACGTCAGGTGCATTCTACCGTGAGTTCGGTATCACCATGGCTATCTCTATCATCATCTCGGCTCTTAACGCCTTGACACTTTCTCCGGCTCTTTGTGCTATCTTGCTTAAGCCGAAGGATGAGGAAGGCAAAGAGCGCAAGATGTCAATGGTCGACCGTTTCCACGCATCCTTCAATGCCGCTTATGGCAAGGTGCAGGAGAAGTATACCAAGGGTGTGCGCCGCCTTGTGGAGCGTCCTATCATCGCTATCGCTACTGTAGTTGTTGCTATTGCTGCAATGGCTGTGCTCATGGGTACTACCAAGACTGGTCTTGTGCCTGACGAGGATACCGGTACTGTATTCTGTACTGTTTCTACACCTCCGGGAACTTCAATGAAGAAGACCAATGAGGTGATGGACCAGGTAGACCGCATGCTTGCTACCAACCCTGCTATCGCCAGCCGTATGCGTATCACTGGTTACAACTTCATTGCTGGTCAGGGCTCTAACCAGGGTACGTTCATCATCAAGCTCAAGAGCTTCGAGGAGCGTCAGAAGGATGAGGGACCGCTTAAGTATATCGGTGTTCACAACCTCGGTTCTACAATGGTGCTCGGTATGATTTATAAGCAGACTGCAGCTATCAAGGGTGCTCAGATTCTTGCCTTCCAGCCACCTATGGTGCAGGGCTTCTCTGCAACCAACGGTATGACCTTCTCTATGCAGGACCGTACTGGTGGTGATGTGAACAAGTTCTTTGACATTACTCAGAAGTATATCGCAGCCCTCAACGAGCGTCCGGAGATTTCGAACGCCATGACCTCGTACAACACCAAGTATCCGCAGTATAAGATTGATGTTGACGTGGCTAAGTGTAAGCAGAGCGGCATCGACCCGTCTGCAGTGCTCTCTACAATGCAGGGCTACTATGGCGGTATGTATGCGTCTAACTTCAACTCTTACGGTAAGCTCTATCGTGTATATGTTCAGGCTCCGCCTGAGGCACGTGCCGACATCAAGAGTCTCGACAATATCTATGTGCGCACATCGGCTGGAGCTATGGCTCCTATCAAGGAGTATGTCAACCTTAGCCGTGTGTATGGTCCGCAGGAGATTGACCGTTTCAACCTCTTCACATCTATCAATGTGAACGCTTCGGCTGCTGAGGGTTACTCTACTGGTGACGCTATCAACGCTATGGCTGAGGTTGCCAAGACTACTCTGCCAGCAGGCTACACCTACGAGTTCTCAGGTCTTACACGTACTGAGCAGGAGTCATCCAACTCTACTGCCATTGTGTTCGTACTCTGTTTGACCTTCGTTTACTTGATTCTCTCGGCACAGTATGAGTCTTACGTTCTGCCTCTGTCGGTAATCCTCTCAATTCCGTTCGGTCTTGCAGGTGCGTTCATCTTCACCAACATGTTTGGCAAGAACAACGACATCTACATGCAGATTGCGCTCATCATGCTTATGGGTCTTCTTGCCAAGAACGCCATCCTTATTGTACAGTTCGCCCTTGAGCGTCGTCTTACTGGTATGGCTATCTCATGGTCGGCTGTGCTCGGTGCTTCGGCTCGTCTGCGTCCTATCTTGATGACCTCATTGGCTATGATTATCGGTCTTCTGCCATTGCTTATGCCTTGGGGTGTAGGCTACAACGGAAACATGACTCTTGGTGCTGCAGCCGTAGGCGGTATGCTTATCGGTATGCTCTGTCAGATTATGGTAGTTCCGGCTCTGTTCTACATCTTCCAGACTCTGCAGGAGAAGATCAAGCCTATCGAGTTTGAGGGTGACTCTGCTAATGTTGATTCTGAGATTCGTCAGTACACCAACCCTTATGTGGCTGGAGCATTGCAGGATCAGATAGATAAGAAATCGAATTAAGGTTTTTAAGAATTTATAGAAGTTAAAAGAATTTATAGCCATTACCTATTTCTGGTGGAAAGGCATTTGGCTATAACTTCTTTATAACTTTAAGTTCTTTAAATTCTAAACAAAGAAACAATGAAATTTAACAAGATATTTCTTTTCGCATCTGCATCCTTGCTGATGACCAGTTGCGGATTATACAACAAGTACGAGCGTCCGCAGGTAGACACCTATGGACTCGTGCGTGATGTTGCGAGCAATACCGACACACTTGCTGTCGCTGACACAGCAAGCTTTGGCAATCTGCCTTGGCGTGAGGTGTTCACCGACCCACAGCTTCAGTCGCTCATTGAGACTGGTCTTGCCAACAATACCAACCTGCTCAATGCTGCTCTCAACGTTAAGATGGTTGAGGACCAGCTTATAATTGCCAAGTTGGCTTTTGTGCCTGGCTTCACTTTCTCCCCGCAGGGAACTGTGGCTTCTTGGGATGGCAACAAGGCTTCAAAGACCTATTCATTGCCAGTTACCGCATCTTGGAGTGTCGACCTCTTTGGCAATCTTCTTAATGTGAAGCGTTCAGCCCAGATGGCTCTCCTTGCAACTAAGGACTATCAGCAGGTGGTGCAGACAAAGGTGATTTCAAACATAGCCAATATGTACTACACTCTGCTTATGCTCGACAAGCAGCTTCAGGTGGTTAATGATATGGCTAAGCTCGTAGAAGAGACTTGGAATATCATGAAGATTCAGAAGGAGCTTGGACGTGTGAAGGAGACTTCTGTGCAGAGTGCTGAGGCTAACCTCTATTCAGTTCAGGCTCAGGCAGCCGACCTCAAGCGTCAGATTCGCGAGACAGAGAACTCACTTTCGCTTTTGCTCGGACAGCAGGCACAGACTATCAAGCGTGGAACATTCGAGGGACAGTCGCTTCCTTCAAAGTTCTCTACTGGTATAGGTCTGCAGCTTCTCAACAACCGTCCTGACGTTCACTATGCCGAGATGTCGCTTGCTCAGTGCTTCTATGATGTGAATGCAGCACGCTCTAAGTTCTATCCTAACATCACTATCTCTGGCACTGGCGCTTTCACCAATTCAGGTGGCGGTGGCATTGTCAATCCTGGCAAATGGCTTCTTTCTGCAGTAGGCTCACTCACTCAGCCTATCTTTGCTCATGGTCAGATTATTGCAGGCTTGAAGGTTGCTAAGGCTAAGCAGGAACAGGCTTACAACACATGGCAGAATGCTGTTCTGTCGGCAGGCTCTGAAGTTAGCAACGCCCTCGTGCTCTACAACTCATCTGATGAGAAGTCGAAACTTGAGGAAAAACAAGTGGAGAGCTTGAAGAAGAATGTTGAGTATAACAAGATGTTGTTCAATGATGGTTCGGCCACATATCTTGAGGTAATCACCGCACAGCAGAGTCTTCTCAACGCTGAGCTTTCGAAGGTGGCCGACGACTTCTACAAGATGCAGGCTGTCGTAAACCTCTACTACGCCTTGGGCGGAGGAAGATATTAAAAAGTGAAGAGTGAAAAACGAAGAGTGAAGAATCCATATGTGACACAAAGCAATTGGATTTTCTCTTTCCCCTTTCCACTTATACAATTGGATTCTTCACTCTTCACTCTTAGTTCTTAACTTTCAAAATTCAAAATTATGATTAGTGATAAAGCATATATAGCTCCGGGCGCAAAGATTGGCAAGAATGTGACAATCTATCCATTCGCCTATATCGAGGACGACGTTGTCATCGGCGACGACTGCGTTATCTTTCCTTACGTGAGCATCATGCGCGGCACAACACTTGGCCGTGGCAACAAGGTTTATCAGAACACTGTGCTTGGTGCAGAACCGCAGGACTTCAACTATAAAGGTGCGGATACTCGTCTTGTTATCGGCGACGAGAATATCTTCCGTGAGAATGTTGTAGTCAATCGCGCTACATTTGCCGACGGCGAGACACGCATAGGCAACCGCAACTTCTTCATGGAGGGTGTTCATATCTCTCATGACACTAAGGTTGACGACTATGTCACCTTCGGTTATGGTACTAAGATTGCTGGTGACTGCGAGATTCACAGTGCAGCCATCTTCTCATCTGGTGTTATCGTCAATTCCAATGTGCGCATAGGTGGTGCCTCTATGGTTACGAGTGGTGTGCGTATCTCTAAGGATGTGCCTCCGTTCATTGTGGCTACCGACAATCCGGTGCGTTACGGTGGTGTGAACGAGACTCTCTTGAAGTCATCCAACACTTCAGACAAGGTGATTAGCCATATTGCAAATGCCTATCGTCTTGTGTTCCACGGTCAGACCAGCGTGTTCGACGCTATCAACCAGATTAAGGAGCAGGTGCCCGAAGGCAAGGAAATCAACTCTATTGTGAAGTTCCTTGAGGGCAGCCAGATAGGTATCATCAGCAAGATATAATCAGAAATTTCATACCTTTTATATATTAGTGTTGTTATTTCATGAGAAGCGGCAGGGTAGACGTGATGTCCACCTTGCCGCTATATCTTTTTATCCTTTTCCAGTTGCATCTTTCACAACCGCCAATATTTCATCTCCATATTTCTCAGCCTTCACCTTTCCGCAGAAAGGAATGCGTGCAAGGGCATCCTTGTCTTCAGGCAAGAGGTTGGCTATTGCTATTATTGCCTTTTGCTGCAGAATGCAGTATGCAGGCATGTGGGCTGTGAGGGCACGCTGTCTGCGCCAAATGGTCAAAGCGTCGAGCACTTCGGGATGGAGCACCTTCAGTTCTGTGGCAGATGCTGTTGTTGAGGCGGCAGGTGTTTTGGGCTCTCCTGATGCTTTTGTTGCCGTTGTCCTTGCCGATGTTGCTGTCTGCTGTTTGTCTTTTGCTTGTTTGCGCTCTGTTTTGCTTGTCTTTGGAGCTTTGGCAGCATCTTTGCCCATAAGCACAACAGCACGTTGGTGCAGATATTCATTCAGATGAAAACCGTCGTCCTTTACGAAGTTGAGCAAAGCACGTTTCTGCATTACGATTTCCTTGAGTGTGGCAAGAAGTTCCGTAAACATTTTTTTCACTTCTGGCGTATCCGTCTTCACTTCAGTATTCTTCACTAATTGCTCTATATCTGAAAGTGTTCTTGCGAAATACGTCGCGCCCTTGGTGAGTCGTTCTTGCAGATGAGTGTCGTCTTGATAGTCGGCTGTTGATATTACAATCTGGTTGTATTGCAGCTTGAACTTTTCTGCCACATCATACATTTGGTTTTTAATAGTGGCAAGCCGTGCCTTGTATTCGAGTATGAGTTTGGGATAGGTGCGTCGGAAATGTCCCATGAGCAAGTCGAGCACACGGTTGAACGAGTCCATCATCGGGCGGAAGTCAAACAGTTCGCTTACCACCGACAGATAGTAGTCGCGCTGCAACAGTCCTATCTGTTCTTCTGTAGGCATGTGTTCTGCTGCATGGTTGACATAATCATCTACAGCACCGTCGCGTATTATTGCCGATTGTGGCAATGGGGCACTCAGCACAAGTCCCTCAAGAGTGCGGCATCTTGACAGAGCCACATAGGTTTGTCCATGTGTGAAGGCCCGCTGCACATCTATTATTGCTCTGTCAAACGTGAGTCCCTGACTCTTGTGTACGGTTATAGCCCACGCTGGCTTCACCGGGAATTGCGTGAAAGTGCCGTCCACCTCTTCTGCAATCTCGTTTGTCTGCTCGTTTATAACATATCGGGTGTTGTCCCATTGTTCTGTCTCCACCTTTATCACGGCTCCCGTATCCTTGGCTCTCACGAAGAAATGCTTGTCGTTAATCTCGGTCACAGTGCCAATCATACCGTTGTAATATTCCTTGGCAGGTTTTGAGTCGTTCTTCACGAACATCACCTGGGCGTCTTTCTTCAGAGTTAGAGTTTCCTCGGTAGGGAAAAGCATCTCGGGATATTTGCCCGTAATCTCTGCCTTGTATGTGTATGGCTGTCCTGGCAGAAGCGAGAGTTGATGGTCGTTCACATGCTGCGCCTGGAAGTTATGTGTCGTGAGGCGGATGTATCCTTCCTCGGCACGAGGTTGGAAGTTGGGAATATATCGCGAGTTGAGCGCTTGCAGCACAGAAGCGTCGGCACAGTTGTCGCGTACCTTATTTAATATATCAAGAAATCTCAGGTCGTTCTGTCTATACACAGTCTTCAGCTCCACTATTGCATATTGTGTGCGCTTTAGTGCAAGCGACGAGAAGAAATAAGGAGTCTCGTAATATCTCGACAGCAATTGCCACTCGTCGTCCTTGGCTACGGGAGCCAGCTGACCGAGGTCGCCAATCATAACCATCTGCACTCCACCAAATGGTTGTTGGTTTTTGCGGAAACGTCTAAGCACATTATCCACAGCATCGAGCAAGTCGGCACGCACCATCGATATTTCATCAATCACAAGAGTGTCAATGCTTTGTATCACTCGTATCTTTTGTTTGGAGAAGCGGTATTGCTGTTCCTTTGTCTTGTATTGTGCGTCGGGAATGAACGGTGCAAACGAGAGTTGGAAGAATGAGTGGATTGTCACGCCCTCAGCATTAATGGCTGCAATACCTGTAGGCGCAACAACGATTATACGTTTAGACGACTCTGTTTTAAGTCGTCGCAGAAAGGTGGTCTTACCAGTTCCTGCCTTACCCGTGAGAAATAGGTTGGTGTTAGTGGTTTCTATGATGTTCCACGCAAGTTGCGTCTGCTCGTTCGTTTCCATAGTTTGCTGTTTTGTTATATCAGTGGTTCCTATAAAAAATAATGATATTACAAAAGTACGAAAAAGAACTGAAAGATTAACAAAAACGATGTGAAAAATGGAGTTGATGCGTTGGGTGTAAGAAATAGGATGAATAAATGATTAAAAGTCATTAGCTTTGCTGCCGGGATATTCTGCCGACATAGCTAATGACTTTTAATTATTGACAATTTATATATCTTATGACTCCTTCTTTACTCCACTGTAACGCTCTTAGCCAAGTTTCTTGGCATGTCCACGTTCAGTCCCTTGTCCACAGCCACGTAGTAGGCGAGAAGCTGCAAGGGCACAACAGTTAGCAGTGCCACTAATGCATTGGAAGTAGCAGGCACCTCGATGATGTTGTCTGCCAATGCTCTTACCTGCTTGTCGCCCTCGGTAACCACAGCAAGGATGCGTCCGTTTCTCGACTTCACCTCCTGCATGTTTGAGATAATCTTCTCGTATAGCTGATGGTGGGTGGCTATGAATACGATAGGCATGTCTTGGTCTACCAATGCGATAGGTCCGTGCTTCATCTCGGCTGCTGGATAACCTTCAGCATGAATGTAGCTGATTTCCTTAAGCTTCAATGCTCCTTCCAATGCCACTGGATAGTTGATGCCACGTCCTAAGTAGAGGAAGTTATGTGCATAGGTGAACATTCGCGACATGTCTTTGATCATAGGATCCTGCTTCAGCACAACCTCCATCTTGTTAGGAATGTCTGCCAATTCGCCTATCAGCTGCTGATAGTCGGTGTCGTCCAATGTGCCTTGCTCATGTCCTAAAGCCAAAGCCAACAGAGTGAGCACCGTCACCTGACCAGTAAAGGCCTTTGTACTTGCCACACCAATCTCCGGTCCCACATGAATGTAGATGCCGGTATTGGTCTCGCGGGCTATTGATGAACCTACGCCATTCACAATGCCGAATATAAGCGCATCCTTCTCCTTAGCCAACTTTACAGCTGCTAAAGTGTCGGCTGTCTCGCCACTCTGACTTATTGCTATCACCACATCCTCTGGCTCAATCACTGGGTCGCCATAGCGGAACTCGCTTGCATAAGCCACTTCCACACGTTTGCGGCACATCTTCTCGATGAGTTGCTTGCCAATGAGTCCTGCGTGCCAGCTTGTACCGCAAGCCACAATGATGATGTGCTTTGCGTTTACCAATCGCTCGCGGTATTCTCTAAGGGCAGAGAGGACAATATG
Organism: uncultured Prevotella sp.; assembly: GCA_934230685.1. Lineage (GTDB taxonomy): Bacteria > Bacteroidota > Bacteroidia > Bacteroidales > Bacteroidaceae > Prevotella. The sequence continues at coordinate 21,324 of CAKQFF010000009.1, forward strand.
ATTATTCTCCGGATGTTCCTTGTCGGCAAACAGGCGTCCGCTCATGCAGTCTCTCAGACAGTTGGGCTGGTCGTATATCTCCTTCAACATGAAGTGGTCGAAGCCGCCCTTGCTGAGTTTGCTGATGTCGAGATCCACAGTCTTGATGTCATAACTGCATGATGCATGGTCAAGATTGATGATGTTGAGTTCTTCGCCAATGTGAATGTCGGCAATCTGTCCGTCTTCAAGATACACCACCTTATCGGTGAACTCCACGATAGGGGTTGCATCGCTTGCAATATAAAAGTCCTTGTTGTCCTTGCCAACGCCCACTACCAGCGGACTCGACTGTCGTGCAGCCACAACATGGTTGGGCTTGTTCTTCTCTATCACGGCAATAGCGTATGCGCCAATGGCATCATTAAGAGCCTGACATACGGCAGACACCAAGTCCTTGCCGTTCTGCTGATAATAATAGTCAATCAGCTGAACAAGCACCTCAGTGTCAGTAGTGCTCTTGAACACATATCCTTTCTCCTGGAGTTGTTCTCTAAGCACCTGATAGTTTTCGATGATACCATTGTGCACCAATGCCAAGTCACCGCTCATACTTGTGTGAGGATGAGCGTTAGTTGCTGATGGTTCTCCATGAGTAGCCCATCGTGTATGGGCGATGCCGATGTGTCCGCTGCAGTCTTTGTCAGCGGACATTGCTTCCAGATTACTTACTTTTCCTTTGGTCTTGTAGACATTAAGCTTATCCTGATTGCTAATCAATGCTACGCCTGCGCTGTCGTATCCACGATACTCAAGTTTCTTGAGTCCTTCGATAAGGACTGGATAAGCGTCAGACTGTCCGATATATCCAACTATTCCACACATAAAGTTTACTTTTGTTTAGTTACGGCTGCAAAAGTATACATAATATCTGAATTAACAAATATTTTGTATGTTAAATCTGTATGAAAAGTTGCTTTTTTCTATTTCTTGATATATCTCAGTTTGCCTTATTCTATCATCCAATCCTCTATCTGTCCACTCTTCGCATTGAAGTTGATGCCTACCTTTATTATGGGTTTTCCACAAAGTGCAAATCGCTGTGCATAGTCTTTTAGATTGATTTGTTGCATGGCGGTTTTTGCATCCTTGTTGAGTTTCAGCTCTATTATATATAGGTGTGTATGGGTGAGCATCACAATGTCCACCCTTCCATTGGGAGTATGTATTTCCACGTCCACCAGGAAGTGTGTCAATAGCGAGAATATGATGAACAGCACCTGCTGATAGTGTCCCTCATAATTGGTGTTGTTGCAGTAGGGTACGGTTTCAAAGAATGTTTGTAGCAATCTTATTGCCCCGTCCATGTCGTTCTGTCGGATAAGCACAGACATTCGTGCTATTGTCACGTCGCCGGCTTCTGCAAATGTTCCCTCAAGGTAATTCGGCAACAGGCTCTCGAAGAGTCCCACCTTAATTTCCTTGTTAGGTATGTCGAGGGTATAAATCTCCGACATAGGCTCATAGTCTTTTATGGTCAAGTAGCCGCTCTGATATAGCAGTGGGGTTATTGTGGTCATGTTCTCTGTAGGAGCGTCGAAAGAGGAAGTCTTGGCATACATTTTTGTGATTCGTGTAGGCAAGACATTGAATTTACGCAGCATATTAATAAGATAGGTGGGAGTTCCCGACCCAAACCAGTATGCTTTCGTCTTTCCGTCGGCGAAACTGTTGAGCAGACTGAACGGATTGAACACGTCAGGACTTGGCCATGTGAAATGATAGCCGTCGTAATTTTCCTTCAGTTTCTCTATGGTTTCTTCTCTTGTGAGTGACATTTTCTCTGCAAGCGCGTCAATGTCTTCGCTCATTTGTGTCAGCAGCTCGTCCTTGGTTATTCCGCATATTCCAGAATACGGTTCGTCCATGCTTATGTTCTTTATGTTGTTCAGTTCGCTGAATATGCTGAGTTGCGAGAACTTCGTAATGCCGGTGAGGAATACAAAACGCAGATATGGCTCGCTGAGTTTCAGCGGACTGTAGAAGTTGCGCATTATATATCGCAGCTCAATAAGGTTGTCGTCCTGGTGAGCCACATCGAGCAATGGAGCGTCGTATTCATCAATGAGCACTACAACCTGCTTGCCCGTTTGTTGATACAGACTCTTGATGAGGTTCATCAGTCGTATGTTGGGGTCAATGGCATCTGCTTTAATGCCAAAACGGTTCTCGTTTTCGGTTAGGACGCTCAGCAAATATCTGTTGAGCTGTTCCTTGTCCAAATGCTTTCCGCCGCTCATGTCAAAGTGAAGAATGGGATATTCAGTCCATTCGTGCTCAAGCTTTTCTATGGCAAGTCCCTTGAACAGTTCCTTTTTTCCCTCAAAATAGCTTTGGAATGTGGACACAAGCAATGACTTGCCGAACCGTCTTGGACGACTCAGAAAGAAGAATTTGCCACTTGATGCCATGCGGTATACATATTCTGTTTTGTCTACATACAGCATGTCCCGTCTGCGTATTTCCGAGAATGTCTGTATACCTAAAGGGTAAAGTCTCAGTGCCATAACGTCTATTGCTTTAAATGGATTCACTACTGTCCACGAAAATCCGTTAACATTTGCTCAAACACATTGTAGATAAAGAGGTTTTCCTACAAAAAGGC
>CAKQFF010000010.1 GCA_934230685.1 uncultured Prevotella sp.
AAAAGATTTAATGGTGACAAAAACAATATTTAAAACAAATAAAGAGGAGTTTAAGAAAAGATTTTCAAGAATTTCTTCTCCTTGGATAGAAGAAAAAATCATGGAACTTGTAGGCTATAAAATTAATTATCTTGTAGATAATATGGAGAAAGGACAAGATAAAACCGTAGAAAATATGTTCGCTCCTGTTATTGTTAATTTGGAGAAAGAGCTTATTGCTGAATGGGATAAACAATTTGAAAATGCCAAAGTAAATGGAATACCTATGGAAAATTATTTAGCCATTCCAAGAAATCTGATATTATTTGATAAAAAGGTTAATGAAATTAATCCAGGTATAAATGACCAGAAAACGGATAAACATGATTTTAACAATTTGTCTGGAAGTGATGTTGGTGGTTCTTTGTTGGGTGGACTTGTTGCCGAAATTTCAGTTGTAGTTGCAGGAATAGCGACTATGATTACAGGGTATATAACTGCGATTATATGTGATCCTACTGGACTTTCACAAGTTGCTACATTAATTATTATAGCTATTCTTTTAGGATTTAGTGGACTTGTCGTTATTCTTGGAGGACCTGAAGTTGTTCGAAATAAATTTGTTAAGGTGTTGTCTAATAAGATTGATTCTAATGTGCGTACAAATGCAGTTGCGGGTTTTAAGAAGATAGTAAAGGCTCATCTTGAAAATACATTCAATAAATATGTCAATGAATTGTCTGTTGACATAAACAAATTGAGAAATGAGCGCGACATAGCGTTAGCTTCAGATCCTAATCAAGAATCTCTTTGCTTTAAAGCGCTTGAAGCACAAATTCGTGTTCATGAACAAGTCAAAAAGTATGACGATTATAAAACAACCTATTTGAAAGATGAGACCCATTAGGTTTGGAATAATAGGTGAATACCAATCTGGTAAATCGCTTCTTATAAATTGTTTGCTGCGTCGTCCAATAGCAACAATCGGAGTTGGTAATGCTACAACACATACGGTCGTTAATTATTTATATGCAGCAAAAGAGCATGTAGTTTATCTAACAGACAATGGAATTCAAAAAATAATTTCAATAGATGAACTGCATGCTCTCGATACGGAAACAAGTGTTTCTGAAATCGATGTTTATTTGACAAATGATCTTTTGAAAGACTTCATCTTGACAGATATGCCGGGGTTTGGAGCAAATGAAGAAGATGATATTGTTGCTAGAAATACGCTGCGCAATATTGACTTTGCAATCTTGGTTGCTTGGAATGAAAAGGTAATAGGGGCAAATAGCGAGTCTTTTAATGAGATAAAAGAACTTCAAACCTTCAATATTCCATATTACTTTTATCTTAACTGTACAAGCACCGATAGGTGGAATTGTAGTGATGTTGATAACATTGAAATAGCGAAGAGCGACCTTGCTTTGCTTAAATTCTATAAACCTGCATGTTATCCCCTTGACGAAAATGTAAATATCGTCAATCTTATGTGGTATTGGTATTCAATATGCACAGACACTGACGAGTTAATAAAGAGAAAGAAAAACGTGGTTGCATTTAAAGAGTATGGAATAAACGCAAGTGTGAAAGGTGAGGTTGGCAAAGCAAGTAATTTTGAATTGATAAAAAAACTGTTTGACATGGATAATAAGATGTATTTAGAATTAAGACGTGAGATAAAAGATGAAATCAAACGGCTTAAAGATGAAGTGTGTCCTATAGGCTCAATACAAGCTTTTGCATATAATGCTATTCCTTATGGTTGGCTTTTGTGTGATGGACATTCGGAATCTATAACTGAATACTCAGAACTGTATGAGGCTATAGGAATAACATTTGGTGGTGATGGAAAAGAATATTTTCAAGTCCCCGATTTGCGTGGACGCTTCATAAGAGGATATGATAATAGTTCTAATATAGATTTGGACAGAACGTTTGGCTCTTTTCAAGAAGACTCTTTTCAAAGCCATTTACACACATTGAATATTGACCGTATGCAAATATCAGAAGAGGGAAAGCATTTTCACCCTTTATGGTGTGATGAATACGATACAGTGTATGAGGTTTCTGGTTTGGTTTCGTCTAATAAGGTAAAACGAATGTGCTATCCTAGTACCACAAATGGAAAAGGAAAAACAACTGACTTGGGAGCATTTGCTGGAACACATACACATAAAATAAAATTGTTAGACTCACCGATAGGTTCGCCAACACAAGACGGAATTGTTCCCGTTAAATATGGTGAAGAAACTCGACCTAAAAATATAGCATTACTTTATTGTATAAAAAGCAAATAAACTGAAATGTAGAAATGCAAAATGAGGGTATATCAAGACAAAATAGGATTCGTGGCTCACTCCTTGGAGGTGCCATTGGTGATGCGCTCGGCTATCCTGTTGAATTCATGTCATGTGCCCAAATAAAATCAAAGTTTGGGGAGAAAGGTATTATACGGTTTGAGTTGAATGAGAATGGAGTGGCTGAGGTTTCTGATGACACGCAGATGACTCTGTTCACAGCGAATGGTTTGCTGTTTGGACATACAAGGGGAGCTATGCGTGGTATAATGGCAAGACCAGAAAACTACATTCGTGACGCTTATGTGGAATGGTGGGAAGCTCAAACTGACAATATCGACTATACCAAACTACATTACAATTGGATTCGTGAAGTAAAGGTATTTCCTGAGAACCAGCAGCAAAAAGACTTCATAAAGAAGTTCATAGCTGATGAATGTATGTAAAGGAATAGAAAAAAGTTTTAATTGTTGAGGTTGCTTTTATGGTATTATGGTTTCTTCGTTTCGCCCTCGTTAGTTCTTCGTTCATCCTTCGTAGTGAACTCGATCTGCCTCCGTAGTGAACTCGATCTGCCTCCGTTAACGAAGCGAAGGCATAACGGAGGATTAACGAAGGAATATCGAATGTTGATCGAATAGCTAACGAGAACATATCGAAAGATAATATATGAAAAGTGCCGATAGTGGTGCCAAAAGTGGAAAAAAAAGAGACTTTTGGCACCACTATCGGCATTTTTGCTGTGTTATTCATCATATTCACAGTATTTTGTTCTACCTTTGCACTATTATCATACAATGCTAAAAAAGTAAGAAACATGCTACAAAATATAATAGGAAGAAAACGGGAAATTAGGTTGATAGAGAGTTGCATAAACTCTAAGAATCCTGAGTTCGTAGCTATCTATGGACGTAGACGTATAGGCAAGACCTTTCTTGTAAAACAACTCTTGGGGGATAGGTTCAGCTTTTACATGACAGGTGTGTATCAATGCACTAAAACTGAAATGCTCACCTACTTTAGTGAGCAATTGGCTTTGTATTCGGGTCGTAAGCTGGCAAGACCTAAGACATGGTTTGAGGCATTCTCACAGTTGCGTTCTTATCTTGCAACCCTGATTGAAATAAAAGAACAGATTGTGGTCTTTATTGATGAATTGCCGTGGTTGGACACCCCTAAGTCGAATTTCATCAGAGCTTTGGATTTGTTTTGGAACGGATGGGCTTCTGACCAGCCAAATATCAAATTTATTGTTTGTGGATCGGCTACTACATGGATGACCAGCAAACTGTTGGGGGATAAGGGTGGCTTGCATAATAGGGTGACAAGAAAAATATATCTTGCTCCTTTTGATCTTAATGAGACTGAACTATTCCTGCAATCCAAGGGCATAGTGTGGACACGGCATCAAATAGCTGAATGCTATATGATAATGGGCGGCACACCTTTTTATCTCAATATGCTGGACAAGCAATATAGTTTGCCGCAAAACACCGATATGCTTTTCTTTGCAGAGGGGGCAGAACTGTCGAATGAGTATGAGTTTCTGTTTCGTTCTCTCTTTAAAGACTCTGTTCTGTATCGCAGAATCGTAGAGCTGTTGGCAAAGAAAAAGATAGGAATGACTCGCGAGGACATCATGAAGTCTTTACGCCTGACTTCTGGTGGAAAACTTACAGAAGCTTTCAACGACCTTATCAGTTGTGACTTTATACGAAAATACAACGCTTTTGGCAACAAGACGAACGGGGCAATGTATCAGTTGACTGATTTGTACACATTGTTTTATCTGCATTATCTAAAAGGTAAGGAGGAGTCGGATAATCACTTGTGGAGCAACATGATTGACTCACCTTCACATCGGGCTTGGAGCGGATATGCTTTTGAACAGTTGTGTCTGCACCATATATCACAAATAAAAAGAAAGTTGGGTATCAATGGGGTTCAGACTAATGTGTATTCATGGATGCAGAAAGCTAACAAGGAAAATAATGTTGAAGGGGCACAAATAGACTTGGTGCTTGACCGTAGAGACCAGATAATAAATCTGTGTGAGATGAAATATTCGCTTAACTCTTACGACATAACTCCTGCATATCTACAGAAACTAATAGATAGAAGGGAGACTTTCCGTCAAGCAACAGCTACAAAGAAAGCTTTGCATCTGACTTTTGTGACGGCAGCAGGGCTAAAGAAAAATGCACAAGAGGGAATGATTCAAAGTGAAGTGGCGCTGGATGACTTGTTTGTGGAGAAGGAATAGAAAGAAAAAAAAGGGTGTAGCAAAAGGGTTGGTGTGTGATAACGCCCTTTTGCCACACCCTTATTGTTTTAGGAGTGTAAAGACTGATGGATTAGAGCAGTTCGTCGAACTTAGCCTTGAGGTCGCCCTCGGTGATGGCACCTACGTGCTTGCCTACGAGTTCGCCACCCTTGAAGAAGAGGATTGTAGGGATGTTGCGTACACGATACTCGGCAGCAACGTCGTCGTTCTCCTCTACGTCGCACTTGCCTACAACGATTTTGCCATCGTACTCCTCGGCGAGCTTAGACACGATAGGAGCAATCATGCGGCAAGGACCGCACCATGTAGCCCAAAGGTCAACTACCAATGGCAATGAACCATTCTTGTACTCCTCAATGTTCTCAGTTGTGATTTTTACTTCCATTTTTCTTGATTTTTTATTGGGTTTGTTAATGAATAATTAATATCAAAGTTTGTGCCAAACTATATGGCTGCTGTTAGTTGATGGCATAGCGCACGCTCTGCTGCTCATCCGTCTGTGCGTTCATCTCGTCAAGGAAGCTGAGCAGCTTCTTGTTCACGTCAACTGCCACGTTGCGACTGTACATCTCTATATTAGTATTATGCTCGGTGTCGTGGATATTGAAGTAGAGAGGCACGTGACCCTGGCAACTGCGAAGCATTGTCTCAAGGTCGGTCATGGCTGCTTCCTTGAACATGGTGGAGTCGATGTAGATGGTGAACTTGTCTATCGACTTGTCCTTGACATCGGTGAGAAACTCAATCTTCTTTATCACCATGTCGTAGGCATCGAGATTGTTGCGGAAACGCTGCTGGCAGCGAGCCGTGATGTAGACGGGATATTCCTCCTGAAGCATGCTCTGCCATTTTGTCCACTCCTCGCCAAAGAGAGCAAGCTCGCCCGAACCGTCGAAGTCTTCTATTGTGACAATGCCGAAAGGCTTGTTGGTCTTGGTGAAGCGCGACGAGACAGCCGTGACAATGCCACCGAACGACAATTCCTCAAACTTGGCCAATTCCTTCTTGTCCATCTCCCTGCCCACCTGCGAGCATTTGAGATTGCACATGTGGTTGAGCACCACAGCATAATCGTCGAGAGGATGAGCCGAGAGGTAGATGCCCACAAGGTCGCGCTCTTTCTTAAGCAATTCCATTGTGCTCCACGGTTCTGTTTCGGGAACGGGTGGGGTAGTTATCTCCACTCCTCCCATATCACCGAACAAAGAGTTCTGCATTGACGACTGCTCGGTCTGGTAGACCTGGCCATAGCGAAGGAGGGTCTCGATGAAGGTGTCGCCCTTGGTGTTGGTGGCGAAGTAGCTTTCGCGCTTGATGCCAAACGAGTCGAAGCCTCCACTCAAAGCCAACGACTCGAAAGCCTTGCGGTTGACGGCTGAAAGGTTGACACGCTGCACGAAGTCGAAGATGTCCTTATAGGGTCCGTTCTTCTCGCGCTCGGCAATGATGTTGATGGCAGCCGCGTCGCCCATACCCTTGATGGCGGATAGACCGAAGCGCACCTCACCCTTCTTGTTGGCAGAGAACTTGCGCTGACTCTCGTTGACATCGGGACCCAAGCAGGGAATACCCATGTTCTGACACTCAGACATAAGCTTGGTTATCTTGCCTATATCGTTGATGCATCGGCTCATGTTGCCCGCCATAAACTCGGCAGGGTAGTGGGCCTTGAGATAGGCTGTCTGATAGGCCACCCATGAGTAGCATGTGGCGTGAGACTTGTTGAAGGCGTAGGAGGCGAACTTCTCCCAGTCGGCCCATATCTTCTCAAGCACCTTGGGGTCGTGGCCGTTCTTCTTGCCACCCTCGATAAACTTAGGCTTCATGGCGTCGACGATGGCCTTCTTCTTCTTACCCATAGCCTTACGCAAGGCATCTGACTCGCCACGGGTGAAATTGGCAAGCTGTCGGGAGAGAAGCATCACCTGCTCCTGGTAGACGGTAATGCCGTAGGTGTCCTTGAGGTACTTCTCCATGCAGGGAATGTCGTACTTGATCTCCTCCTTGCCGTTCTTACGGGCGATGAACGAGGGAATGTAGTCCATAGGTCCCGGACGATAGAGGGCATTCATGGCGATGAGGTCCTCGAAGACGGTGGGCTTAAGCTCGCGCAGATACTTCTGCATGCCAGCCGACTCAAACTGGAAGGTGCCGATGGTGCGGCCCTCCTGATAGAGTTTGTATGTAAGCTCGTCGTCGATAGGTATGGTGTCGAGGTCGACGATGAAGCCTTTGGTAAGGCGTATATTCTCTACCGTCTCCTTCATAATTGAGAGAGTGGAGAGTCCAAGGAAGTCCATCTTGATGAGGCCCGTCTCCTCGATGACGTGTCCGTCGTATTGTGTGGCAAGAAGCTTATGTCCGGGGTCGCTTTTGTCCTCGGCTGTAGACACAGGCACCCAGTCGGAGATGGCGTCGCGACAAATGATGGTGCCGCAGGCATGTATGCCTGTGCCTCGCACAGTGCCTTCGAGCATCTTGGCGTATTTTATGGTGTTGGCAAGCAGCGGATTGGCACTTGCCTCGGCGTCGCGAAGCTCGGGCACGCATTTGATGGCGTTGGGCAGGTTCATCTTTAGTCCGTCGGGCAGCTTGTCGGGTATAGCCTTGCACAGGCGATTGGACACATCAAGCGGCAGCTTCTCCACACGTGCCACGTCCTTAATGGAATTCTTGGTGGCCATAGTGCCGTAGGTGATGATGTGAGCCACCTTGTCGTGGCCGTATTTATCCTCCACCCATTCCAACACCTTACCGCGTCCGTCGTCGTCGAAGTCGGTATCGATATCAGGAAGAGATATACGGTCGGGGTTGAGGAAACGTTCGAAAAGCAGGTCGTACTTGATAGGGTCGATCTTGGTGATGCCAAGACAATAGGCCACCACCGAGCCTGCAGCAGAGCCACGACCCGGACCTACCATGACGCCAAGCTCCTTGCGGGCAGAGTTGATAAAGTCCTGCACGATGAGGAAGTAGCCTGGGAAACCCATGGTCTTCATAATGTGAAGTTCGAATTTAACGCGCTCGTGCACCTCCTCAGACAGTGGGTCGCCATAGAGCTCCTTGGCTCCGTCGTAGGCGAGCTTGGCAAGATAGTCGGCCTCAAACTTGATGCGGTAGAGTTTGTCGATACCTCCAAGTTTCTTGATTTTATTCTCTGCCTCCTCGTGCGACATAATCTCGTTGCCGTTCTCGTCGGTGGTGAACTCGCGGAAGAGTTCTTCGGGAGATATGCGTTTGCGGGTGTCCTCCTCGGTGCCGAACTCTGTCGGGATGGGGAAGAAAGGCATGATAGGCGAATGGTCGATGGAATAGAACTCCACCTTATTTAATATCTCGAGGGTGTTGCTGAGAGCCTCGGGCACGTCGGAGAAAATGTCGTTCATCTCCTCGCGGGTCTTAAACCACTCCTGCTTGGAGTAGAGCATACGGTTGGGGTCGTCGAGGTCCTTGCCAGTGGCAAGACATAGCAGATGGTCGTGGGCTTCGGCATTGTCCTGGTCGACAAAGTGGCAGTCGTTGGTGCATACAAGCTTCACGCCATATTCCTTGGCAAGCTTGATAAGTTCCTTGTTGGCACGCTGCTGCAGGGGGAAAGTCTCGCGGTTGGCACGCTGGCGAGGGTCTTTCACCTCGTGGCGTTGAAGCTCCAGATAGTAGTCGTCGCCAAACACACGCTTGTACCATTCCAAGGCCTCGCGCGCTCCCTCGATGTTGCCCTTGAGAATCTTGGCAGGCACCTCGCCAGCGATACATGCCGAGCACACGATAAGGTCCTCATGGAATTTCTCGAGGTCCTCGCGGTCGGTACGTGGTCGCATGTAGTAGCCGTCGACCCAGGCGCGGGAAACGAGCTTGATGAGATTCTTGTAGCCGTTGTAGTTCTTCGCAAGCACAATGAGGTGGTAGCCGCCCATGTCGCCTTTCTCCTTCACGCGGTCGCACTTGCGGCGGTGGGCAACATACATCTCGCAGCCGAAGATGGGCTTGAAGGGTTCCTTGCCCTCAGCCTTCAGCTTTCCGTTGATTTTGTTGCAGTAGTTGTACAGCTCCTTCACACCGAACATGTTGCCGTGGTCGGTGATGGCCATTCCCTTCATGCCGTTGGCTACAGCCTTGTCGACAATCTTCTGCACGGGCGACTGTCCGTCGAGGATGGAATAATATGTATGTACGTGTAGATGTATGAAATCTTCCATTGATGCGAAAAACTGGTTTTATTGTTTTGAACTACAAAGATACAGAAAGTTATTGAAATACGTGGCAATTTATAAGCTGCTAACTATAATATTGTGCTAAGCAGTGAAGAAACATTAAAAAATTTGTCATATCCGTAAAAAACTGTTACCTTTGCACAGATAAACTGTGTCCATGCAATACGTAGACAAGCGCTCTTTTGTTTGGACACATATAAGAGCGATAGTTAACAACAACCAATTACAACCTAACCCCACTAAATCGACAATGATAAAGAGAATAAAAAAACTAAAGAAAATACGTCTTCACCGCGAAGGTACCGACACGCTTGTGTATGGCTTCATAGCCATAGTCGCAATAGCTCTGCTGCTGTGGCGATTCTGTGACAATAAGGCCCCATTTTGGTGCTTTACTGCCGTGTTTGGCGTTGTCTACTGTATAGTGATCAATTTCTTCCGTTGTCCTATACGCTATTTCCCTCAGGAAGACACCGAGAAGATTGTCGTGGCTCCAGCCGACGGCAGGGTAGTAGTGATAGAGGAAGTGGACGAGGACACCTATTTCCACGACCGCCGCATCATGGTGAGCATCTTCATGAGCCTATTCAATGTGCATGCCAACTGGTTTCCGGTAGACGGCAAGGTGAAGCTTGTGGCACATCACAACGGCAACTTCCACAAGGCGTGGCTGCCCAAGGCGAGCGAGGAGAACGAGCATGCCGACGTGATTATCACCACACCCGAGGGCACCGACATCCTATGCCGACAGATTGCAGGAGCGGTGGCACGACGCATCGTGACATATGCCAAGGAGGGCGAGGAGTGCTACATCGACGAGCATCTTGGATTCATCAAGTTCGGATCGCGTGTTGACGTGTATCTGCCGCTTGGCACTGAGGTTTGCGTAAAGATGGGTCAGGCCACTACTGGCGACCAGACAATTATCGCCAAACTGAAGTAGGCTACCGGCGAGGACAAGACGTAAGGAAATGTTATTTTAGCAGAATTTCTTAATTTAATTGCTAATTGAGAACCGAGAATTGAGAATTATGATTACCTTTGTATAGGATACTTGATGTCCCGACAATGTGGCCGCCATAGGCGAAATCATAAATCTCTATTCGCGGTTCTTTTTTTATACATAAACCAAGCGCAGGGCGTGAGTATAGATGAACGCAAGGCGCAAAACTCTAAAAAGACAAAACTATGTCAAACATTATCACACGTAACATACCAAACACCCTTACATGCGGCAATCTCATATCGGGATGCATTGCCACTATGTTCGCTTTCTGTGCTGACACAAAGATGGCTCTTCTGTGGATTATCATAGGTGCAGCGTTCGACTTCTTCGACGGCATGAGCGCGCGCATATTGGGTGTCAGCTCGCCGATAGGCAAGGAACTTGACTCGCTTGCAGATGATGTGACGTTTGGTGTCGCGCCTGCCACTATAGTGTTCTCGCAGCTGTCGGTGATGGAATATCCCTCGGTGCTTGAGCCTGTGGCCGACTATGTGCCATTCTTCGCTTTTGTGATGGCGGCCTTCTCGGCATTGCGACTTGCCAAGTTTAATCTTGACACACGCCAGACAACATCGTTCATCGGACTGCCAACACCTGCCAACGCTCTGTTCTGGGGCTCTCTGCTTGTGTCGCAGAGCGGTTTCATGGAGTCGTCGCCGATGATGGTGTTCGCCATCTTGGCTATGGTGTGCGTAAGCTCATGGCTTATGGTGTCGGAGATACCGATGTTTGCGCTCAAGTTCAAGCAGTGGGGATGGAAGGGCAATGAGTTGCGCTATTCGTTCGTCGTGTTCTCGGTGGGCATGATAGTATGGCTTGGATTGCTCGAAAGCTTCTGGGTGATAATCGCGTGGTATTTCATCATCTCCGTATTCGACGATTTGATGCTCAAGAGCAAAACGAAATAATTGTGGCACGGTGTTTGTCATATACACATAGCTAACAAATATATTCACTCATTAGAAACCAAAAGCAATAGTGTTATGGCTATAATCGGACTATTCCTGAAATCAATATTTTTGGTCGCCATCATGGTGGCTGTGTTTATCATAGGTGTCATCATCTATCTGTATCTGCGTGTCAGACGTGTGGCACGCACGTTCACGTCGTCAAGGCAGGGGACATCTGGCCCTCGCGCTTCGTCATCGGGTGGGCGTGCCTCATCTTCATCAAGTGGTCGTCAGTCTTCTTCAGGGCGTTCGTCGGCATCAAACGACCGTGGCTCGTATTCATCGCAACAGAGCAATAACGACAGTGGCTCGTTTGTAAACGAGGAACTTTACGACCAGCGTTCAGACAGAGAGATAAACAGAAAGATATTCTCAAAAGACGAGGGAGAATATGTGGAGTTTGAGGAAGTGAAGTAAATCTCAGTAGAATCTGATTTTATTAGGATAAAGAAAAACAATTAAGGCGTACAACCAAAATCTTAGGGTTTGGGTTGTACGCCTTATTTTTATGTCTGATTATTCAGCTCCAGGAGTGAATCTCAATGTCACTACATGCTCGCCAGTAGGAGTCATGTACTGTGGGAGACAAGAGTCGCCACCGCATGAGCGGTTGCCGATGCCACGCTGCCAGAAGTCGAAGTGAGCGAACACCTGGTCGCTCTTTGTGAGGTCGTAAGGATGCTTGCCGCCATAGAACACATCGTAGTTGAACTGATTGTCGTCGATGTGAGAGAGCGAGAAAGCTACCTTACCCTGAGTAGCGACATGAAGCTTCAAGCCATTGCCCGAGAGAGTGAGGTCGCGCAATCCCTGACGGTCGCCCTGAGTCTGCGGAGCACTCTGCTCCTCAAACATTCCACTTACAGTTGTGGTGTAGCGTCCGAGCAATGAGCCACGCTGACGGTCGATATAGTTAGACCAAGGACCCTTGGCATAGTATTCCACCTGCTCCAAGCCAGGAACAAACTGCATAGAGATGCCAATGCGGCGTGTCTCGGCATTAGAGTTGTTGAATGCCACGCGCATGTCGACAGTGCCGTTAGGATAGATGGTGTAGACGATGTTGTGGGTGTCCTTGCCGTTAGAGACAGAAGTCTCCACCTCAACATTCTTGCCCACCTTGTGAGGAGCCTTCACAAGAAGCTTCTTGCCAGTGAGCGCACCCTCCTCCTTGTTGTCGTTTTCAGCCACACCACCAGTAGCACCAAGTGAGATGTTGTCGTTGGCTATACGGCGGAAACCATTGAAGTCGGGACCTGACTCTGGCATTACAATCTGCTTGCCGTCATACTGCCATTCGGCTATAGAGCCGTCGGCTGCAAACGAGATGCAGAAGTTCTTGCCATTGACAGTATTGTTCTTAACCTTGAGAGAGCCCTTGGCTGCGATAGCAGGCAGAGCCACGTGAGGCTGCTGGATGAATGTAGGGTCGGATACTGGCAGGCAGCTTGCCTGCTTGTCGGCGTCAAGACGGAACTGCTGCTCCACGAGAGCATAGCCGCGCTTTGCCCAAACAGCATCGTTCTTGGTGTGAAGACCAAGAGTGATGATGTATTCCTTGCCCTCCTCAGGCTGTGTGGTGTAAGGAATGTCCATGAAGCATGACTTGCCAGGCTCGCATGAAGGAATCACACATTCGCCGCGCTCCACCTCGCGTCCGTCGGCAAGAACAGTGTATGTGAGATAACCAAGGTCGGCGAGATTGGTGAAGCGATACTTGTTGCGCAATGTCAAGCGGTGGTCTTTAAGAGCCACGAAGTCGATGTTGCGGTAAACATATTTCACCTCAGTGAGCTTAGCTGTCCACTCGCGTCCCGGAGTGATGATACCGTTGCTCATGAAGTCGCCCTGGAAACCACGGTAGCCATTGTTCATCTTGGTGTAGTCGTAGCCAGAGGTGTAGTAGTGCAAGCCAGTTTTCTCGTCGATAAGCGGCTGTCCTGCCTTGATGCGGCGTGTGTCGTAGATGCCCTGGTCAACCCAGTCCCAGATGCAGCCGCCAGTGATACCGTTGCTGCCCTCGATGATGTCCCAGTATTCCTGGAGGTTGCCTACAGCCTGACCCATTGCGTGAGCATACTCACAGATGAAGTAAGGCTTGCCATTGAGTCCGTCGCGATGCTTAAGCACGCTCTCGATCTTAGGATACATGTCGGAGCCGAAGTCAGAATAGTTCTTGCCGTGGCTTGAGCCTTCGTAGTGAACGAATGCGTCGCGTCCGGGCAGAAGTCGCTTAACCTCGTCGTAGGTAGCCTGGAAGTTCTGTCCGCCACCCGACTCATTGCCGAGCGACCAGAATACAATGCTTGGATGGTTGCGGTCGCGCAGCACCATGCGGGCTGTACGGTCGACATAGGCATCCTTCCATGACGGTTTGTCGCTGATAGACTGGTTGCCGTGGCACTCCACGTCGGCCTCATCCATACAATACAAACCATAGAAGTCAAACATGGCATACATCTTCGGGTCGCGTGGATAGTGGCTTGTACGCACTGTGTTGACGTTGGCCTGCTTCATGAGTTCCACATCGCGCAACATTGTAGGTACGTCGATAGCATGGCCAAGGAGCGGATGGATGTCTTGGGTGTTTACACCCTTGAAGTATTCGCGCTCGCCATTGATGTAGATAAGGTTGCCACGCTGCTCAACAGAACGGAAGCCGTAGCGTGTGGAGAACACCATCTCCTCGTTGCCGTCGTTCATCTGGCGCACAACAACTGTATAGAGATTAGGATGCTCAGCCGACCAAGGCTTCAAGCCAGAGAGGCCTTCCATTGAGAGGTTGACCTTCTTTTCTGCTTCGTCGGCAGCAAGAGCCACCTGAGTCTTCTGCAAAGCCACACGGTTGCCGTTGGGGTCGAGCAGTTCCACCTCAATCATCTTGGCTGTCTTCTGCTTCAAGGCGTTGTCGATTGTGAGCTCCACGTTCATCGAGCCTGATGTGTAGCCAGGGTTGAGCTTGGATGTGATGTAGTGGTCGCTGACGTAAGTCTTCGGTGTAGACACGAGATAAACATCGCGGTGGATACCTGCGAGGTGCCACATGTCCTGGCCCTCAAGGTAAGAACCATCCGACCAACGGTATACACGTACCGACACATTGTTCTCGCCACGGCGTACAAGTGACGTCACATCAAACTCGGCATCGGTGTTGGCACCCTGAGAGTAGCCCACATACTTGCCGTTAACCCATACGACGATAGCGCTGCAAGCACCGTTGAAATGCAGCAACACGCGACGGTTGCTGTCCCAACCCTCTGGCAGAGAGAAGGTGCGGCGGTAAGAACCAACGGGGTTCTTGTCGAAGTTGTCGTCGAAGGCGGTGATGTAAGGAGGATTGCTCTTGAAGGGATAGCCCACATTATTATATACAGGCACATCGTATCCTGCCATCTCCCAGTTGAGAGGCACGCGGATGTTGTCCCAAGACGACACGTCGGCCTTGTCGCCATAGAAGTCGGTCTCATCGGGTATTCCGTCGTGCTTGTCGGGAGAATAACGGAACTTCCATTCACCGTTGAGCGACATGTAGTCGGCATGTTTCGGTGTGATCCATCCGTGGAAGAAGGTCTCATCCTTCATCATGAGCTTTGATGAAGAATAGGGGATGAAGGTGGCGCGAGCCGGCAGCTTGCGGTCCTCAAACTTAGTTTCATCCTCCACCCATGCTTCCGAGAAGCCGGGCTGAGCCATAACGGCAGTCTTGACGACGGTCTTCTTCACCTTAGCTTTAGGCGAAGCCGTTGCCGCTACGCTCACAAGGAGTCCGGCTGCAGCCGCGGCTCCAAGAATTAAGTTTCTTTTCATGTGAACTTAGTTTTTTTGATTGTTTTATAATGTTATGATTGTTGATAATTTTGCGTGTATTGTTGATAACTTTTCTTTTTACTGTTGATAACTCTGCTTTTTGTGGACTGAGCGTCATGATTTTCTCGAATAGTCGGTAGGTGTAAGTCCGTAGACCTTCTGGAAACACTTCGAGAAATAGCTTGAGTTGGAGAATCCCACCATGTACATCACTTCAGACACAGAGAAACGTCCCTCCTTCAGCAGCATGGCTGCTCGCTGCATGCGTATGTGGCGCATAAACTCCACGGGAGTCTTGCCAGTCATTTGCTTCACCTTGCGGTAGAGCAGTTTGGAGCCGAGACCAAGAGTCTCCTGCAAGCGTGTGACGTTGAAGTCGGAGTCGGCTATGTGAGCTTCCACCGTATCGGTAATCTTAGCAAGCAGACGTGCGTCGGCATCTGCGTTGACATTAATGTTAGCGTTGCCATTAGCATTGTTTGTTAGCATGGCATCTGTATGAGAATCCTCGTTGTGGAGCTTGTCGTGCATTGCGGGCTTTATCATTCCTGCGTTCTGCATCAGTTGCAAGGTGAAAGAAACTCGCACGAATCCCTCCATATTCTCTACTTTCGCATTGGCATTGTGCATCTGCGCAAGTTCGTGAAGTGTTGCGAGAGTATTAACGCCCACCGAAGGCTGTCCGTTGTATTTGGCTACAGAGTAGTAGCGGTTGAATACGAACGCAAGGTCATCCTTGGGAATGCTCATGCCAGGAATGTCGATAGCCACAACAGCCTTGTTGTCGTTGGTCTCCACGCTGACGGTTACTGTGTCATTGTCGCTTTTTCGTTCTGTAGCAAAGTCGATAAGCTCAGCCAACACGGGTTGCAAACGTACAATGTCGATGTTCACAAAGGCCGATGGCGAGTTGGTGCGGAAGTCGATGTCTGATTTCTTTGCAAGTCGAGAGCGTGCATCGTCAACGGTTCTTCGGCAGAAGTCCACTATGTCCACAGTGGATTTGCGTAGCTTCTCGCCCTCATCCTTGCCCTTTTGCATGTCGAGAGCCTTATACACAAGAGTGTTGATGTCCACCACATCGCGCCGCATCTGTTCCATGCGCTGTGCATTGTTGGCGTTCTTCTCGTCGTGGAGCATTGTGAGCACAGATGCAAACAATGAGCCAAGCGGCTGTTTGAGTTGGCGTGAGAGGTTGTCGAAGAATGCCGAACGAGCCGACGATTCCTGCATTATGCGCTCCTTAGCCTCGCGCTCCTCGCGCAGACGGCGGCGCATCATAACAAACTTCATTGCCCATACAATCAGACCTATGAGCACAAGCAGATATATGATTTTTGCCCATACAGAGAGATACCATGGCGGAAGTATTGTAACGCTGTAGGCAAAAATATTTTCCTTGGCCTCGCCTTGTGCATTCATCACGCGCACCTCAAGAGTGTATGTGCCCGATGGCAACGCGCTATAGCTTATCTCCTGGCGTTCGCCGTGCAGATACTGCCATGTGTGGTCGACACCTTCAAGTCGGTAGGCGTAGACATTGGGTTGGAGTCCGGCCATAGGCAGGTCGGTGAGCATGAAGGTTATGTTGTTCTGTCGATGGGTGAGCGTTATCTCCGAGAGATAAGTGGCCGCTCCCTGCTCAGGCACGTAAGGCTTGTTGTCGACCAATATTCCCGATAGGAAGAGGTTGCAGCGGGGCTTGGAGTAGGAGTGTGCTGCCAGTTGGCTTGTCGGCACACTTGCCACCGCATCGTTGCCACCAAGCAACACGTAGCCCGACACACGGTCGTAGAACATAGTCAAGGGTCGGAATCCGGGCAGGGCAAAGCGTGAGGAGACTCCCTTTGCGGAGATAATGCAGCAGTCCTGCCCTATTATAGCCCATATATCGTCTTCCACTTTGCACAGCATAGCCGTCTCGTTGTCGTTGAATCCGGCAATTTTCAGAGATCGGTCGTTGGCTTTGTCCATGCCGAAGCATTTTATCTCGCCGTTCATGGCAGCCCACACGTTGCCCTTGTTGTCGGTGCAGATGTCGTTGATGAGTCGGTCTTTGCCCACGATATGTTCCACTCGCATGGTGTGGGGATTGATGCGGTCGAGTCCACGGTCGTACATTCTTGCCCATACGTTTCCTCTGCCGTCGACCACAAGTTGCCACACGTGCAGGCCTTGCAGTTCGTTGAGCAGGTGTCGGTCGGCAACAACAGTGGGCGTTGTGGCGTGCAGCAGTTTTTCCTTGCTTATCACAAACACTCCGCCCATATATGAGCAAATCCAGTATCGTCCCATTCCGTCGTCCACAATGTCGTAGGCCCATGCGGTGGAGTAGCGTCGCGAAGGGTCGTTGACGATGATGTTGCGCATCTGTCTTGTCTGTGGATTGTAGATGTTGAGTCCGTGGTCGGTACAGACAATCACGTTGCCTTCGCGGTCGGCATACACTCGGCGCACTCGGTTGTGCGACATGTAATGGTTGGTGGATGTCTGTCGAAACCATGCGAGATTGCCTTTCTCGTCGGGCATGAATCCGTGGTGGGCATTATAGCCAATGAGTCCGTTGGTGCCGCCAAGCCACATCATGCCGTTGGGGCTGCGGTAGATGAGGTGCAGGCAGTTGCCGTCGCCCGTTTGTGTAATGTCGCTTAGCGGAGTTTTGCTGAAGAATATGCGTCGCCGTATGCCCGACACTCCTTGGTCGGTGCCTGCCCATAGATTGCCCCAGCGGTCGGTGAACACAGCCCACACGATATTGTTGGCTATAGAGTTGGGCGAGCGTGAGTCGTGCAAGGCATGGGTAGCCTCTTTTTTCACCTTATTATATATATACAGTCCGTTGTCGGTTCCGGCATATATGTTATTGCCGTATAGAGAGAGCGACTTGATGGAATTGCCCGTGAGAGGAGAGGCGGATACAAACCGTTGCCAGTCGTAATGATATAGTGCTCCCTCTGTGCCTATCCACACGTTGTTGCCGTCGCTGAGCAGGGCGTTGACAAGTGGTTGTCGTCCTTCGCCTATGCGTATAGGCTTTAGCTTGCCATTGTTGAAGAGTGTGAGTCCGGATATAGTGCCCACAAGGAGTCCGTGCTTAGTGGCAAGCAGCGAGTAGATGTTGTGCAGCGACGAACTTTCGGTGCGTGTCTCGCCCGACTGCAGATTGCGGCTGAACAGTCCTTGAGCGCCGCCAAACCACAGTCGGTTGGCGTATATGGCAACAGCACGAATGTCGCCTTCGTTCTTTGCGTTAAGCTCTTCGTAGCGTCCCTTGCGTATGTCGTAGACAAGCAGTCCGCACTCTGTAGCCATATACAGCATGTTGTGGTGCATAAGGATGGAGTGGACGCGTGTGCTTGCCGTTGTATTGTCGGTGTTGGTGTTGTGAGGAATTGTGCGGTAGCCGTCGTAGGAATAGAGTCCGTGCTCGGTGCCAAACCATAGTATTCCCTGCTCGTCCTGCGCAAAAGAGCACACGGAAGGGGCTTCGGCAATGCTCACATTGTCGAAGGTTTGGGCTGTCGCCAACGAAGGTGACAGAAGCGTAAGGAGCACAAGAAGTATTCTTGCTACTATATCTCTCATTCTTGTTTAGCTGATAGTTATTTGTTTTCTAATGTGTCAAAGACAGTCGATTGAATAATCATGTCTTTTAGAGTTTTCAGTTTCACGGCGTTAAATTACAAAAAAAAAGTCATATACGGAAAAACTAAGCTAATAATCTGCTGATTGAGGCCATAATAACTATAGAGACCGACTTCCATCACGGAAGCCGGTCTCTCCACCTTAAATTTCATGTGTCTTGATATTAAATGTCCCATGCATAATCAAGACACCCCCTAAAATACATTATTTTATTTTACACTTGTCGGACCCTGTCCTGCAACCATAGGCCAGCCTGGGTTCTGGTAAACCACAGAAGTGCTGAGGTCTGTCTGGTCGCCCTCTGCAGTCTGGCGGAATACGCTCTGTGCAATAGGAGACAGATAGTGTGCAGGTGTGAAGTGGTAGCCATCGAACACATCGTTGTTGATCTTAGAGATCTGATATGGACGGATGTAGTCGCCACTGATAGCCTTGTCGCTCATGTTGCCCTTACCGCCTTCAACATCTACCTTAGCGAGGTTGGTAGTACCGTCGAGCCATGCACCTTCGTACACAGTGCCCCAGTACTTCATACCCTCAATCTGGTAGCCGTCCACCTGGTCGCAAGCACGCCAGCGGATAAGGTCTTCCCAACGCATAGCCTCGCCGATGAACTCGTCGCGGCGCTCGCGGCGGATGTTGTAGGTTGTAGCGTCAACAAGCTGTCCGTGTGAGTAAGCACCGAAGTCCCACTTAGCCTCCTCGTTCATGTTGGTGGCAGCGATGGTCTTGTTGTAGTCAGGATCAACCTTGGCACGTGTGCGGAGTGCACGCCAGTACTTGTCGGCTGTTGCGTCGATGGTGTTGTTCTTCAACCAAGAAGCCTCCATGTAGTTGAGCAGAGCCTCTGTACCACGGAACACGATGCTTCCGCTCTCGCCGTAGTCGTGGTTGAGCTGCTGCTCAACGTCGTAGTTCTTACCCTTCTTCACAGCGTAGCCGGTAACCATACGAGTCTCGTTGTTGCCCATTACAGTCCAAGCGAGGTCTACAGTATTAACACCGTCGGCTGTGTAGTTCTCAACCGAGCCGTCCATCTTTGTAAAGATCTGGATACGAGAATCGCGGTTCTGGAGAGTAGCCTTCACGCCCTGGTTCTCCCAAGCTGGGTCGTAGCCAGAACCAGCAGCGTAGATAGGCAAACCGTTGCGCATGAGGAATGAGTTAACCAAACCACGTGTCCAACCTGTGCCACCACCGTTGCGCTGGAGCTGCATCTGGAGGTTGTGTGTAACGTTGGCCTTAGCTCTGTCGAAAGCGCGGTACATGATAACCTCGCTATAGCCGCTCATGTCCTTGTCGCAGAACATTGTGTAGTAAGGGTTGAGGCTTGCCAAGTTGGCGTCCTGACCCTCAGCAGCGTCAGTATTCTCTACGAGGTTGTCAACGAGCTTGTCGCCAAGTTCCTTCGACGACTTCATAGCTTCCTCGAGGAAGTGGTTGATAGAAGCGTCGATGTCGAAGCCCTGGATGTCCTCAGCCTTGCCTGGCCATCCCGGACCGCCCGGTACGAAGGCTGTGCCCTTGTGGTACTTCTCCCATGTAGCCTCGAAGAGGGCTGCGCGAGAGCGGAGCAACAGAGCAGCATCGCGTGAGATGCGGTTCTTGCCACCAGGACCCGACTCAGAGAGAAGGCCGAGAGCCTTGTCAAGGTCATCGAGAATCTGCTGAGCCACCTTGTAGCGTGGCTGACGCTTAGAGGCCTCTACAAGAGTGGCCTTATCGTCGGGAAGTGCCTGAAGCACGATTGGGCAGTCGCCGATTGTCTGGAGCTTGTCGAGATACATATAGGCACGGAGGAAATAAGCCTCGCCTACATAATGGCGCACGTTAGCCTCTGCGCCGGTGATGCTCTTAGCCTCGAACTTAGGCAACACCTGGTCGAGGAAGTAGTTCACGTTGCGGATGCTTGAGAAGTCCCAATCACCGCCAGTTGAGCCTACCTTCCAGTTGCCTGGCACCCAACGGCTTGAGTAGCCAGTAGCTGCCTGGTTGTCGGTAGCGTTGTCGTAGGCGAAAGTACCCATACCATAGCTGCCCTGGTTGTTGCTGGTAAGTACGCCATACATATTTATTGTGTAAGCAGCGAGGTCGGCCTCGGCTGTGAAGAAAGCCGCAGGAGTCACGTTGCTCTCAGGCTCTTTGTCGAGGTAGTCGTCGCAACTTGCCAATCCGAGCGATGCTGCCAAAAAGAGCATAGGAATATATTTAAACTTCATAAGTTGTTTCCTTTCTATAATCTATTGTTGATGATTTATTAGAATGTCACACTAAGACCGCATGAGAATGTCTTCGACAACGGATAGGTCTTGCCAATCTCGCCACCGTAGCCAGCTCCTACGAGCTCCGGATCGCCAGCCTCTGTGAAGTTGGTGATGGTGAGGAGGTTCTCGCCTGATACGAAGAAGCGGAGGTTCTCGATGTAAACCTTGCGTGTGAGTTCCTTCGGCAATGTGTAACCGATAGTGAGGTTCTTCAGACGAGCGTAGGCAGCATTCTGCAAGTAGCGTGTCTGAGTCTGCAAGTCGCGACCACCACTCCAGTTAGCACGTGGGTAGTATGCGTTCTTGTTGTCCTCACGCCAGTAGTCCTCATGGAACTTGAAGCCAGTAGCCTGCCACTTACCGCCACCGGTAGCACCCCAGAATACCTGACCGCCTGCTGCGTAGTCGCGCTTGAGTGTGCCTTGGAAGAACACCTTGATATCAAAGCCCTTCCAAGCTGCATCGAGGTTCAAACCGAAGTTGTAGCGCGGTGTAGAGTTACCGATGATGCGGCGGTCGCCAGGTTTGTCGGCTGTGCCCTCACCACCATTAATCTTGCCGTCGCCGTCGAGGTCCTTGTACATGATGTCACCAGCTGTCCAGCCGCTTCCGAGTGCGCTTTGGTCAACCTTAGAGAGGTGCTTGTCCATCTCTTCCTGGCTGTTGGCAATGCCGATAGTTGTGTAGCCCCAGATGTCGCCGAGCTTAGCGCCATTATAGTAAGAACCGAGGTTCTTCGACGGGTTAGGATACTTGTCGATAACCACCTGGTTGTCGCTCAATACGAATGAAGCGCCGTAGCTTACCTCACCGATGATGTCGCGCCAGCTGATCTGCAAATCCCATCCCTTAGAAGTCATGTCGAGGTTGTTCACCTTAGGAGGATTGGCACCGAGGATAACCGGCAACTCAGGAGCAGGACCTACCATGTCGAATGTCTTGCGCTGATAGTAGCCGAACGATCCGGTCAAGCGGTTGTTGAAAGCTCCCCAGTCGACACCTACTTCCCATGTGCGGCTCTTCTCCCATGTGAGAGTAGACGACACGAGTGAAGGCTGCGAGGCCACGTTAGGTTTTGCATTGTTGATGAGCCAGTTGCCACCCTGTGATGAGAATCCGATTGTTGGGTAGAAGGGATACCAGTTGTCGGTGTTCTGGTTGCCGAGCTGACCCCAAGAAGCGCGGAGCTTCAATGTGTTGACATACTTAGCCATTGGCTCCCAGAATTTCTCCTGGGCGATGTTCCAACCTGCTGAGAATGAAGGGAAGAAGTTCCAGCGGTTCTCGCGGAGGAAACGTGACGATCCGTCGTAGCGGAGGTTGGCCTCGAAGAGGTAGCGTCCGGCGTAGTCGTAGTTGATACGTCCGAAGAAACCAGCTGTTGTCCATGAGTTGTAAGCACCACCTACGCTTGGCTTGTTGGTTGTAGTGTCGAGTGTAGGCAGACCTGACATGATGCCGTTCTGCTGTGCTTTGATGTTGCGCTGACGGAACCACTCGCTTTGGAAACCGCCCATCACCTTCATGTTGTGGTCGCCAAATGCGCGGCTGTACTCAGCAAAGAGGTTAGGGTTGAAATAGTTCGACTTGAACGCATACTCATATACGCTTGATGTGGCGTTGGAGTCAACAAACGGGTTGTTGTCGCAGTCGTAGCCGTAAGTTGTGAGCCATTCGCGGTGGTTGAACTGTGTAAGGATGCGGTAGTTCAACTCAGCGTTGAGGGTAAGGCCCTTAACCGGAGTGGCAACAAACGAGAGCTGCTGCGACAAGCGGTCGGTCTGGTTCTTGGCGCGGCCACCATTCTCAAGACGTTCGATGTAAGACTCTGGCAACCAGTTGCCGTTCGGGTCCTGAGTAGGAAGGATAGGCCAGTAGCGGCACATGTTGTGATAGAACACGTCGGTACCGTTGATAAGGTCGTTAGGCGACTCGAAGTCGCTACGTGAGAAACGTGTGTTGTAAGTAACGCGCAACCAATCAGCCAACTGTGCAGACACCTTACCAGTGAAAGCATAACGCTGTGTGTTGTCGTTGCCATGACGAAGAAGACCGCCACGGTCGAGGTAGTTGGCAGAGAGATAGTACTGAATGCGGTCGTCGCCACCGTTCATGCTCAGAGTGTGCTCCTGCGAGAAGCTGTTGCCAAACTGCTCCTTGAGCCAGTCGGTGTTGCCAAGAGGCAGGAGTGGAGTGTTGTCCCAAACCTCCCAACGGTTGTTGGCATTCTTGAACATCTTCTGCATAGTAGGATCGCTCTGAGCCTTCTTAATCTGCTCGAGCTTGTCGTCGGTAAACCAAATACCGGCACCACTATTAACAGAAGCGTCGTTCATATACTTGGCCCATGTGTATGAGTCCATCATCTCCGGCATGTTGAGCGGAGAGTCGAAACGGAACGAGTTGTTGTAGTTGATAGAGGTCTTGCCCTTCTTACCGCTCTTGGTAGTGATAAGGATAACACCACCGGCAGCGCGCGAACCGTAGATTGAAGAAGCCGAAGCGTCCTTCAATACAGAGATATTCTCGATGTCCTGCGGGTTGAGCGCGTTCATGTCGCCCTCCATGCCGTCGATGAGCACGAGTGGAGAAACCGAAGAACCGGCACCGATAGTACCAGTACCACGGATGTTGAACGATTTGGAAGAGTTAAGAGTACCACCGCTGCTTGAGGTAGAGAAGTTCATACCAGCAACAGCGCCCTGGAGAGCGTCAACTACAGAGTTGACTGGACGTGAAGAGAGAGTCTTAGAGTCGACGGTAGAAACAGCACCGGTGAGGTTCACCTTCTTCTGTGTACCGAAACCAACGACTACAACCTCCTCAAGCATCTTCTTGTCGTCCTCGAGCAAAACGTCGAGAGGAGCACCGTTCCACTTAACGGTCTTAGTGGTATAGCCGATGTAAGAAATCTGGATTGTAGCACCTTTCTTTACACCAGTGAGTGTAAAGTTACCGTCGAGATCGGTCACTGTGCGCAAGTTGGTTCCTTCAACAACGATCGAAGCACCGATTACGCCTTCACCAGTGGCGTCCTTGACAACGCCCTTACAAGCTGCTACGTCCTGCTGTACAGAACTCATAGGGGCAGCGTCGTTAGCACCGGCAGCGTAAGCCATTTGGCTACCGCTCAATGGGGCAGCTGCGAGCAATGCCATAACCATTCCGGCGGTTTTGACTTTCTTGTTCATAAGCAATTAAATTTGTTTCACTACTGTCCACGAAAATCCTTTAACATTTCAAAAAGTAACAAATTGATAGTTACCCATCAAAATTAAGGCAG
>CAKQFF010000011.1 GCA_934230685.1 uncultured Prevotella sp.
GGTAGTTTGTCTTCACTGGCATCAATGGTTGGTATGAATATGAAAATAGGACAAACTGGCGATGCATTATATCCAGAAATATATCCAGACCTTGTTGGGTCTACCGATTTCTCTGTAGGATTATTCCCGATAATTGTTAAAACGAAAGATGGTAGTGTGAAGTGTGACTACTATACTTATTTAACAAAATATAATAAGAATGCACTCATCGACTATCCAAAGATAGGATTGGGTAAGTTGATGAAAATGCTTAAACCTGAAGAAAAGATACCCACTCGCAGTGGTGACAGTAAGAATTCAGGACCACTTTGGCTTACAACTGTGCAGGAGAAAATAGTAAACAGTATACATGCTAATGTAGTTTGTCAGGTAGACAAGAAGACGAGTGTAATAACAATCTCTGTGAAAGATCAAGACCCGCTTGTTGCTGCATTAATGGCCGATTCTGTTAAAAGTCATTTGCAGGTGGCAATTACTGAATATCGAACAAAGAAAGCAAGGGTGGATCTTGATTACATGCAGAAAATATATAATGAGGCACGTTCACAATACGATAAATCTCGCCAATTATATGCTTCGTATGCCGATGCAAACCAAGATGTGATATTGCAGTCATTCAAGATGAAACAAGATGATCTTGAGAACGATATGCAGCTAAAGTATAATATATATACTCAGGTTGTGGAACAGTTGCAGCTTGCAAAAGCTAAGGTACAAGAGCGTACACCAGCCTTTACTATAGTTCAGAGTGCTACTGTGCCTATAAAAGCATGTAGCAGGTCGAGAGCTTCTGTAGTAATCATTTTCATGATGCTTGGATTTGTGTTACGGTCTTTAATCCTTATGTTAAAGAATAAAAAACAGTTAATAAATTAATATTTCCACTACTTGTATAGTTGTGGAACATACATATATATAATGAATACAGTGCGTAGACATCCTTATGTATTTGTTTCTATAATCTCACTGTTGGCTGCGGTCCTTGTATGGTGGTTTACACCAAAGGAGTATGGAGCGCAGACCAAAATATATGATGAGTATAAGGAAACAGATTTGTCTGTAGGATTGAACTCTTTAAATGTAACGGTTCGCGACTTGATTGGAAGTGAAAATAAGGGTATTAATGATGTTGAGGTTTACTGCAGAATTCTTAAATCATATGACTTTGCGCGTAAACTGGCAAAAGTAACTGTGCCTGCAATTAGTGTCGAATACGGAAAATATTTAGGTGAAAAAGACACATTAGACGCTATAAAGGACAATGTTAGTTATAAGCTTAGCACGTTGGAGCAATCTCTCATTATTCAATTTAAGGATCGTGACCAGTTGGTTGCAGCACAAATGTTGGATAGTGTGACAGCCATTCTTCAGAATGTGATCACAGAGAAACGCCAGAAAGCAAATAACGCTCTACTTGTTAATGCGGCAGCCAAGCGTGAACGTGCCAAAAAGAACTATGAAGTAGCAACCGCTAAATATGCAGCGTTTGTAGACTCAAATGCTAATCCTACGTCAGCGTCTGTAGCCAAAGTTCAGGAGGCTCTTCTTGAAGAGGCTAATAATCTTTTTTCTATCTACTCTAAAGCAAATGAGGAATATGTGCGTTATGATTTGCTTCAGAAACGCTCTTATAACTCGTTTGCAGTAGTGAAGTGTAATTCAGTTCCGCTACATTATACTTCATATCTTATTGGTTATGTACTTTTTGCTTTGTTTGTCTCTGTTTGTTGTGTTAAGGGATATCGTCTTTATAAAGAATGGAGAGGACGTAAGCATTTTGTTGATTTTGGTGGAGCTTCATCTCCATGGTGTATCACCTTGGTTGTATGGGCATGTCTTATGTTTGCTATGATATTTCGTGATCCTACATTGCTAAATCCACCGACAGAAATGTTTTATACGAGTATTGTATTATGGCTTGTGTTTTTTACCATTGCATCATTCGTAACATACACATTATTGCCTTGTAGTGGAAATGATATAAACGAAGTGAGAAAGTCAGCGGCGTCACCTATAGAACTGAAGAATATAAATAGAGCCATGTTCTATTCTTTTCTCTTTTTGAGTATTGTGATAACACCGCTCTACCTTAAGAAGATAATGGAGGTTGTCATGATGTTCGGCACCGATGACCTCTTTAAGAACATGCGCGATTTAGCTGTGTATGGCAATGATAGGAGTTTTCTCAATTATGCAGTTGTTATAAACGAGACACTGATGATTGTTGCTCTATGGGCATACCCAAATATCAAGCGTTGGCAGTTGTTTGTGGCATGTGCGGGTTGTTTGCTCAATTCTATCGCTATTATGGAGAAGGGAGGTATTCTGCTTGTTGTATTTAGTATAATATTCATTCTTTATCAACGTAGTTATATCAAGATGCGTACTATAGTGATAATAGGTGTGTCTATAATATTCCTTTCTTATGGATTTAACATGCTGCGTTTGAGTGAAGATGAATTGAATTCTAGTGCTGATTATTCTTTATTCTCATTCATTGCGTGTTATTTGTTATCACCACCGGTAGCTTATTGCACACTAACTCGTGAGATTGTACCGCAGTTTGGCGCTCATACATTCCCTTTGGTCTATTTGTTTATGAACAAGTTTGGCATGGGGTCGTATGTCTTCTTCGATCGACTCCAAGAGTTTGTGTTTGTACCAGTATCGACAAATGTATATACAATATTACAACCATTCTATATGGATTTTGGTCAGTTTGGTGTTGCGGTTTTTGCTGTAATATACGGCATTCTTACGGGATGGGCATATCGCATGATGCGCAATGGAAGAGCATTTGGTAAATGTTTCTATATGTATTTGGCATATGCCTTGGCACTGCAGTTTTTCCAGGAATATATCTTTACAGGAAACTTGCACATAATACAACTTATTGTGTTCCTGTTTCTCTGCACTCAAGACCGTTTTAGGTTGTCTTTTAAAAAGAATAGTGCGGATATCTGAAGAAATAAAGAAATTATAGTTGCATGAATCTAATTGAAAAATTAAAGGCAATACAGAAAGACGACAAACGTTCGTCTACTATATATAAAAATATAATAGCTTCATTTGCTATCAAGGGTTGGTCGGTATTGGTGCAGCTTATGCTTGTGCCACTTACACTGGCTTGCCTTGGTGTTTATGAGAATGGAGTATGGCTTACAATAAGTTCTGTACTTCTGTGGATTGATAATCTTGATGTTGGCCTAGGAAACGGTCTGCGTAATAAACTTGCTATATATATAGCAGAAAATAATATACCTAAGGCTCGTGAGATGGTGTCTTCGACAATGGCGATGTTGACGGTAATTATTGTCCCTATTGCCTTTTTTTTGGTGATAGTGGAGCTTTTTGGCGATGTGTATGGACTGTTTAATGTGTCAATGGAGGAAGTTGGCAATTTGCCTATAATCCTTGTTGCTGCTACTATGATGGTGTGTTCAACGTTCATATTGAAGTTTCTTGGTAATTTCTATATGGGACTTCAACTTCCAGCAGTTAACAATGCTATTGTTACAAGTGGTAACACAATATCGTTGATAGGTACATGGCTTGTTTATTTAAGCAATGCACATTCACTATTGCTTGTGGCTATAGCCAATACGGCAGGACCATTATTTGCTTATATGGTGTGCTATCCGTTAACGTTCTATGGTAAGTTTAGTCATCTG
Organism: uncultured Prevotella sp.; assembly: GCA_934230685.1. Taxonomy (GTDB): domain Bacteria; phylum Bacteroidota; class Bacteroidia; order Bacteroidales; family Bacteroidaceae; genus Prevotella. The sequence goes on from CAKQFF010000011.1 coordinate 3,672, forward strand.
AGGCCCAAGTTTAGTATGGTGCGGATTTCTGCTATGAAGGAACTCTTTAGCATTGGTTCTAAGTTTTTTGTGTTGCAGATCGCGGGAATAGTTCTGTTCTTCTCGACAAACATTATTATATCGCGTTTTTTCACACCAGCAATGGTTACGCCTTATCAGATAGCCAATCGCTATTTCATGGTGGCTATGCTGCTGTTTACGATAATGTGTGTGCCGTATTGGAGTGCAACAACAGATGCTTATGCAAAGAAAGACTTTGGGTGGATACGACGAGCCAATTGTACGTTAAACAGATTTATGGTGTTCATATTTTTGCTTATTGTGATGATGATGTGTGTATCACCATTTGTTTATAGAATATGGATAGGCGATAAGGCAATAGTGCCACTTTCTATGACAGTGCTTGTTGGCTTCTATGAGTTTGTGCTTATTTGTAGTACACGCTACTCTTTTGTGCTAAATGGGCTTGGAAAACTTAAATTGCAACTATATGTTACGATTGCTGCGGCAGTGGCTTATATCCCATTAGCCATTTTTGCTGTTAGTGAGGTTAATGATATAAAGATATTGTTGATAGTAATGTGTTGTATCAATATGCCAGGACTTGTTATTAACGCTGTGCAATATCACAAGGTGATAAATGGTAAGGATACAGGCATTTGGTCAAAATAAAACTTAATGTAAATGGACAAGAAAACTATAGCGGTACTTCTCGCTACATATAATGGTGAGCGATTCTTGAGAGAACAAATAGAATCGCTCTATGCACAGACCATCAAGGATTGGACTATATATGTGCATGATGATGGGTCAACGGATGGAACAAAGGCTATACTTGATGAATATGCTGAGAAAAAAGACAACTTTGTTGTGCTTGACTATCCAAGCCAAAAGGGTGCTTCAAACAATTTTTTCAGTTTGTTGAAAAGAGTTGATGCTTCGTATTTCTTTTTTGCCGACCAGGACGATGTCTGGATGCCTAATAAGATAGAGAAATGCTTAGGACGTATGCTGCAGATAGAAAAAAGTACAATAAGTAAGCCTGTGCTTGTTTGTTGTGATGCTTGTGTGACGGATGAAAAGTTAAAGGTTATATCACCGTCACTTTGGGAACGTTCAGGAGCACATCCTGAGTTTCTTACTAATTTTAATGAAAGTGCCGCAACTCCGTTCGTAACTGGTTGTACAATGCTTTTGAATAAGGCTGCAAAAGAGTCTGTATTGTGGAATGTTACAGAAAAAGCAACAATGCACGACGCTTTTATCACATTGTGTGTGTTTAAAGCTTGTGGTATTGTCGAGCCTATACGTGAGTCGCTCATGTATTATAGGCAACATGGTGAAAATACTCTTGGAGCATACTCAAGGGAGAATAGTCGGTTAATGTATAAACTAAAGCATCTTAGATATATACTGAAAAAAGACATGGCTCTTTTGCGAATGCTAAATGCTCTTGGCTATGGGTCGTTTTTCAAGTTTATGAAATATAAATTTGTGTATAAAAGTAAATGCAGTAAGACCACATAAGGTTATAGTATAGTTAATAGTGTATGTAATATATAAGATAAAGATATGAATTTAAGCAATATTGGAGTTGTAATTATCGTATTCCATCCCAATCCTAAGTTGTTGGAGTCAAAGCTCAAGCAGCTTGGTAGCGATGTTGCTATTGTTGTTGTAGACAACACTCCTAATAAGGTTATAGAAATAGAGCAAACCAATGTTGCCTATATACCGCTGCGTGAGAATACAGGAATTGCCAATGCTCAGAATGTGGGCATTGGCAATCTCTTGGAACGTGGATGCACTCATGTAGTGTTCTTCGACCAGGACAGTGATTTTACTGAAAGATATGTCCGTAGTATTGTTGATGAGTATGAACGTATAAGTAAAGTAAGAGAGAATCTGTTTTTGCTCGGTCCGACTGTCATAAACAAAACAAATGGCGAGGAATATCGTTCTGTAATTCATTCAGACAAAAAAGACGAGCAAGGTTTTGTGGAAAAACGTGAGATTATAAGTTCTGGATGTTGTGTTTCTATGGCAAGGCTCAATCAAGTGGGTGTAATGGATGCACGACTATTCATCGACTATGTTGATTTTGAGCATTGTTGGAGAGCTAATTCCAAGGGTTATGTGTGCGGAATAACTCAGAATGTGACGTTGCCGCATAAAGTAGGCAATAACGAACTTCATTTTCCACATGGATACCGTGTAATAATATCAGCTCCGTTCCGTTATTATTATCAGTATCGCAATTGGCTGTGGCTGTGCCGTAAAGGATACGTGCCAAGGCAGTGGAAGATAAACAAGGGTATTAAGTTCATGCTTCGTCCTTTGTATTTCCCTTTCTGTGTAAAGGGATGGTGTGAGATAGAAAGAAATATTATCAAAGGAATTTATGATGGATTATTCAAATATATCAGACGATAAGATAGGAGCTGTTATTGTACTCTACAATCCCGATATACCACAGCTTGTCAAGAGCCTGAGGGTGTTGGAACAGAGTGTTGGCTTATTGTGTATTGTTGACAATTCTAAGGAGAGTCACGAGTCCGAACTTCAAGACTTTAAAACAGTTAAGTATATTCCGCTCATGGAAAATCGTGGTATAGCAGCAGCTCAGAATGTTGGTGTGAAGACCTTGAAGACCCTTGGTGTGGAATATGTTGTGTTTAGCGATCAGGACAGTGTGGCGGATAAGGCTACTCTTGCTCGTTTGATATCGGCCTATCGCCAATTACGAAATAAGGGGATAAATGTTGGAGGAGTAGGAACACGTGCGATAAATGTGGAGACAGGCCAGCCATATAGGTCGAAGTCTAAAGAATACGAGACTATTTCTGTAGGGGAAGGTTCTGAGACAACCAAGACCACAAGATGTAGTTATATACGATCGTCAATATCATTTATTCCAATAACACTATTTGGCGAGGTGGGTGGTTTTGATGAGTCGCTTTTTATAGACGGTGTAGATAACGAGTGGTGTTGGCGTGCCAATACTATAGGATGCCAATTCTTTATTGTTGAGAATGCTACCATAACCCATCATTTGGGTGAGGGTGACCACAAGATTGCCAACCATAATGTTGCAATATCCTCGACGTTCAGAATCTACTTTCAGTTTCGTAATTATCTTTGGTTATGTCGTCGAAACTATGTGCCGCATTGGTGGAAGCGCACCCATATGTTGAAATATGCAGTGAAGATAATTTATTATCCTTTGTTTGTGTCTCCACGAATGGCTTTTGTAAAAGGCATATTTAAAGGCATTTTAGACGGTGCCATAAAGAATGTAAAACCTAAGTATGAAAAAATATAAATAGAAAAGGTAAAATGACAATATCAGTACTAATGTCTGTTTATCGCAGTGAGCAGCCTGAATATCTTGATGAGGCTCTTGCGAGTGTGTGGACTGCACAAACATTGAAGCCACAGCAGATAATATTAGTTGAGGACGGCACACTGACAGATGGACTTTATGCAGTGATAGACAAGTGGAGCGGAGAGCTTGGCGACAAACTGCTGATACTTAAAAACAAACAGAATTTGGGACTGACCAAATCTCTTAATCTTGGTTTACGCCATGTCACTTCAGATCTTGTGGCACGTATGGACAGCGATGATGTATCGTTGCCCCACCGTTTTGAGATGCAAGAGAGGTATATGCAGGAGCATCCTGACGTGTCTATAGTAGGTGGAGCAATGCAGGAGTTCAACTCAAAGTGTTCCAATCTTAATGTGCGTCACTATCCGCTTACTCACGACGATGTTCTGCATTATATCTACAAGGCCTGTCCTTTAGCTCACCCTACGGTAATGATGAGAATGTCTATGTTCCGTGAGGGAGGATTGCGCTATGATGAGCGATTCCGTACAAGCCAGGACATAGCCTTGTGGTATGATGCTATTTGCGCAGGTTATAAGATTGGTAATCTTCCTGAGGTGACATTCCGTTTTCGTCTTGCCGACGACATGTTCAAGCGTCGTAGTCGTGCCAAGGCTTGGAATGAGTTCCGTATATACATGAATGGTGTGCGCAGACTGTACGGATTGCTCTCACCTAAGTATGTCTATCCTATAAGTCGGTTGATGTTTAGACTTATGCCAGTAAAATTGGTAAAGATAGTCTATAGCAGCAGTTTGCGCAAGAATGTGTTGGAGAATAAATAGAAGAGAATTATCTCAACGGATTCTCCTCCGACACATACCACTCTATGAATTTCTGTATGCCATCATGCAGTGAGGTCTGTGGATGATATCCAAGTTCAGTTTCCAGACGTGTTGTGTCAGCATTTGTCTGATACACATCACCTTGCTGCATGGGCATAAAGTTCTTTATGGCAGTCTTGCCGAGAGCCTGTTCTATCTCATTGATAAAGTCCATGAGGCGTACGGGCTGCGAGCAACCTATGTTGTAGATGCGGTAAGGCACATTGTGGTCGCATTTCGCAGCGTCGGGTGTATTGTCTATCACGCGGATTGTACCTTCAACAATATCATCTATAAAGGTGAAGTCGCGTATCATGTCGCCATTGTTAAACACCTTTATTGGTTTGTCGTTGGCTATAGCACTTGCAAACAATGTTGGCGACATGTCGGGTCTGCCCCAAGGACCATACACAGTGAAGAAACGCAATCCGGTTGTTGCCAGTCCATACAGCTTGCTGTAGGCGTGTGCCATAAGCTCGTCGCTCTTCTTGGTGGCAGCATATAGGCTTACGGGAGAGTCAACGTTTGCAGTCTCCTTATAAGGCACATCCTCGTTGAGGCCGTATACCGAACTTGATGATGCGAATACAAGATGCTTCACATCATAGTTGCGGCACGCCTCAATGATATTGAGGAATCCCACAAGATTGCTTTCGAGATATGCGTATGGGTTGGTGATGGAGTATCTCACGCCTGCTTGAGCTGCAAGATTCACCACTTTGTCAAATTTCTCCTTTTCGAATAGTTTGTCAAGGTTAGCCTTGTCTGTGATGTTGAGACGCATGAAGCAGCAATTGTCATATAATGTGCTTTTTGTCATGCGGCCATCTTGCTCTGCATCATTGCGTGAGAAACCGCATTTAGCAAGTCTTCCGTATTTCAGTCGTACATCGTAGTAGTCGTTGATGCTGTCAATTCCGATTATTTCATCGCCGCGCTTTGCCAATTCCGACATCAGTTTCGAACCGATGAATCCGGCAGCGCCAGTCACTAATATTTTCATTATTTCTGATATTGTTGTTCTACTTTATTGTATATAACGCACAATTGCCAGCTTTATTTTAATAATGGTTGTATAAAATAAAGTCAGAATCTGCGGAACGTCATACGCAAGGTATTCGACCTTAACACCATTTTGCTTCCGTCGAGTCGTTCCTTTAGGAAACCCTCTGGTATATTATTGATACCATAGTGGCGAGTGTCGTTGTTGGGAGTTACTATTGGTATGTCGCCGCCAATTTCTACATTTGGATTGTCCTCATGCCAACGATTCTCGTACACCTTATTTATATATAAGCTGTCTGCGGTTTGTTTGAACTGAAAATACAGATACCTTGCTGTGGCTGCTTTCGTGACGTCTTTTGCTTCTATAAGGCGTAGCTGCACACCCCAGAAAATAAGTTTATCGGTATAATCAACGCTTTTGCCAGTGGCAAGTGTGTCTACACGCTCCAGATGCCAAAAGCCGTCAAGCTTGCCATTTTCGCTTGTTTCTATCTCGCATGAGGTGAGCGACATAAGCAATGCACCAATAATTGCTGCAATTAACAGCGTGGCACGAGAGTTTTTATATTCCTTATGTTTACAGATTGAAATCATAATTCTTAACGCTAAATTTTCAATTCTTCATTTATTTAAACACCCTTTATTTGCTTTTAAACATTCCCGACTTACTCACTGTGAGCTGTATACCTGCGTTGTGGCCTAACATCTGCTGACTTCCAAAGTCCATGGCATAGCCGAGTGTCGCTTTCCATCCATGGTTGAAACGGTAAGTGGTCTCTGTAAGAAAACTGATGTTATGATGCTTGCGTGTGAATGGCTCAGTGTATGTGCCCCATCCCACCTGATATGTTCCGAGTATTCTATAGTCGAGACGTCTTGTTGGACTGCCGTTCATACCGAAGTGTACAGCCCAAAACCTGTTGTTGTAGATGCGGATATTGCCGTTGGTGTTGTAGATGGGAGAGCGGTATAATGGGTTGCCCATCACTTGTCCCCAGTGTTGCCAACCGGTATAGACACTATGGTTATAGTAGTCGTCTCTACCAGCCACATGGTCGCTAATGTTCAGTGTGCGGTCGTGGTTGTATGGTCCGCTTTGGTATTTTGTATACAGATATTCCAATACCACAGAGCGTAGCCATGTGCCATTCTTCAAGTTAAGTTCACCACCGAGCATAATGTCGCGCAGTGCATACATGAAGTATTTGTTCTTCACCCACTTGTTCCAGTCTTCACCCTGGCCATATCCATTATAGTCGAGAAAGAACATCTGGCTATGGTCTTCAAAGAAATGGTCGGCATACACAGATAGTTTCCACGTTTCCTTGTCGTAGTTTACGCGCATAACCCAACTGCCTACTATGTCACCCTCGTTGTTTGAGTACATGCCATCAGTGGCATCCTTGCCTCCAGGCACGAAAGCATACCAAAAAGCCTTAAGTCCGGTGTTGGTAGGTATGCGTTCCATCACCCCGTCCTTGTTGGGACGAAAGATTTTTCCGCCGAACAACTCAGCCATTTCGAGTCCGAGTTCCAACGATAGTGGACTCTTTGAACTCTCGTTGCCAATCTTGATATATCCCGCTTTCGAGTGATATAGCACATTGTCGGCATATCTGCTTTGCTTCTTTGTGAACTCATGCTGCCATGAGTCGTCGGTCATCATGCCGTAAGCCAAGTGGGCTTTAAGGTGGAGCCATCCGCCACCGAATGGCAATTGCCAGTATTCAGGCAGTGCGATGCGTATCTGTGGCACTGGTCTTGCGTTGATGCCAAATGTTTGTGAGCCTGAGCTTAGTTGCTGGTTCTTAAGTTCCATAGGATATTCTTTTGCTCCGGCAGTGAGCACACCGTGTAGCCAGCGTGTCTCTACGTATGCCTGTTGCACCACAAAGTTGGAGGTATAGTTCATTGGCACCGCCACGTCAACACCGTAGCCTATGGCCCAGCGTCTGGCTGAGTCAGTTTGCAGAGGTCGTGTTATTGTGGTGCGCATATATCCGTTGGTCTTATCGAGCGATGAGAGTCCGTATTTGTTAGCATTGAGCCATAATGGTGTTTTGTCCTTGCTCAGCGATGTCTGGCTCTCCACTTTGTATTCTATGCCTTCATCCAGTTGTGGCTGCGACGATGTATGTTCAGTCTTTTGCCAACTGTATTGTGCGTGCGACTGAACGGGCAACAGCATACAAGCTGAAATAGTAAGAAGAGATATCCTGTATGTCATTATTATGTTATTTGCCAATTTTAAAAAATATATGAGTTGAACCGTTTAGCCATATGTGTTTTTTGAAATGCTCGGCAAAGTTACGTATTTTATGCAAGAAAAAACGTATTTGTGTTGCATTATTTTTATGTTCATAATGTCTTTTGTGGTAATGAGTGTTAATAGTTGGGCGTTTTATTTGCACATCGTAGTATTAAGTTGTACTTTTGTCGGCATAATGAAACATATTTTATTGTTATTGACGTTTGCAACCCTGTTGCTCTCGTCGTGCTCACAGTCCGACGAAGACCGTGCGAAGCCCTTGCTCGCCAAAATCGATTCGCTCTATAAGAGCGGCAACTATCGTGTAACGCTTGACTCCATCACGCTATTGCGCGACCGTTATCCCAAGGCTATCGAGGCACGCCGTCATGCTTTAGAGATATGGCATGAGGCGTCGTTGAAGATGGCTCAAGAGGATGTTGCCAAGACAGATGTGCAATTGCAAGAGGTGGGTGTGCAGATTGAAAAAGAGCAGGACCGTTATCGTAGAAACCTCCTTCTTGTGAAGCGTGACTCACTTCAGGCACGCTACGAAGCCATGTGTGGAGTGGTAAGGATGATACGTATGCGACAGAAAGAGCACTAATTTCGGTCTTGTTCTTGTATATATCACAGGAAATTTGTATTTTTGTGCCGACTTAAAGAAATATGACCAATACAGAAGAACAATTCCGCAAGACGGAAGAACAGTTCAAGAGCGTTATGCAGGAGTGTCGCGCGCTCTTCGAGAAGAAGCTCCATGATTATGGGGCTTCATGGCGCATATTGCGTCCCTCGTCGCTCACCGACCAGCTTTTCATAAAAGCAAAGCGCATTCGCTCGCTTGAAACCACAGGCACATCGCTTGTGGGCGAGGGCATACGCCCCGAATTTATAGCACTCATCAACTATGGCATTATCGGACTCATACAGCTTGAGCATGGCTTTGTAGATACTGTCGACATTACTCCCGAGGAGGCAATGCAGATGTACGACCGCCATGCTATGGAATGTCTTGAGCTTATGTTGCGCAAGAACCACGACTACAACGAGGCGTGGCGCGACATGCGTGTGAGCAGCTATACCGACTTTATACTCACCAAGATACAGCGCGTAAAGGAGATGGAGGACCTTCAGGGCGGCACACTCGTGTCAGAAGGTATCGATTCCAACTATATGGACATCATCAACTATGCCTGTTTCGGAGCCATAAAGACTATTGAAGAATAAAAATAGAGAATCTTAAGTTTTGACAAGCTTTAAATGACTATAATCGTCAACTTATGCCGTTTGCTGATAGCACTCACGTTCATAGTCTCTGGCTACGTGAAGTCTATCGACCCACTTGGCACCCAATACAAGCTTCAAGACTATCTTGCGGCTGTTGACATGGCAGGTATGGTGCCCTCATGGGCAACACTTGTGGCATCTGTCTTGCTCTCTGCTCTGGAGTTCTCGCTTGGCATCTTCATGCTGTTTGCCATACGCCGGCAGATAGTCTCGCGCCTTGTGCTGCTCATGATGATGGTGATGACTCTGCTCACGGTGTGGATATACTTTGCCGACCCGGTGAAGGATTGCGGATGCTTTGGCGATGCCTTTGTGCTTACCAACGGCGAGACTCTGCTTAAGAACATTGTTCTGATAGTATGTGCCGCCATCGTAGCATGGCGACCCGACAAGATGTGGAGGCTTATATCCGAGTCAAACCAGTGGATAGTGATGAACTATGCAGTGGTCTACACGCTCGCCACGAGTCTGTGGTGTCTGTATGCACTGCCCACATTCGACTTCCGCCCTTATCATATAGGGGTGAACATAAAGCAAGCAATGGTCATACCTGATGGAGCTCCCAAGACCGAGTATGCCACTACCTTCCTCATGCGCAAGGATGGCACTACCAAGGAGTTCACGCTTGACAACTATCCCGATTCCACATGGGAGTTTGTCGATGCCATTTCAGTTGTCACCAAGCAAGGATACGAACCGCCTATCCATGACTTCTCAATGACCTCATGTGATACGGGTGAGGACATCACCGATTCGGTGATCACACAGCGTGGCTACACATTCTTGCTTGTGTCGCCATCGCTCTCAAAAGCCGATGATGGCAACTTTGGCGATATCGACCAAGTGTATGAGTACGCCCAGGAGCATAATGTGCCATTCTATTGTCTCACGGCATCGTCGGCAAGCGATATCGACCGTTGGCGCGACATCACTGGTGCTGAATACCCATTCTGCACTACCGACGAGACGACGCTAAAGACAATCATTCGCTCCAATCCCGGACTTCTCTTGCTGAAGGACGGCACTATAATAGGCAAGTGGAGTCATAACCTTCTGCCACAGAATGATGAGCTTACGGCTCCACTAAGCCAACTCACCATAGGCAGCATGCCCGACAATGGCAGCATGGCATCGCGCATACTCAAGGTGGCGCTCACCTTTATCCTGCCATTGCTCTTGCTCACTATTGCCGACCGCTTGTGGGCATGGTCGCAATGGGTAAAACGTAAACGTAAAGAGAACAGAATATTTCAAATCTTTAAATCAAAAAAGAAAATGAGAAAGAAAATTGTAGCAGGTAACTGGAAAATGAACATGAACCTGCAGGATGGTGTTGCTCTCGCTAAGGAAATCAACGAGGCACTTGTAGCTGACAAGCCTAACTGCGACGTAGTAATTTGCACTCCGTTCATCCACTTGGCTTCTGTTGCCAACGTATTGGATTCTTCTGTAGTAGGTCTTGGTGCTGAGAACTGCGCCGACAAGGCTAAGGGTGCTTACACTGGTGAGGTTTCTGCCGAAATGGTTAAGAGCACTGGTGCACAGTATGTAATCCTCGGTCACTCAGAGCGTCGTCAGTACTACGGCGAGACTGCTGAGATCTTGAAGGAGAAGGTTGATCTCGCTCTTGCTAACGGCTTGAAGATTCTCTTCTGCTGTGGTGAGACTCTCGAGGAGCGCGAGGCTGAGAAGCAGAACGAGGTTGTTAAGGCTGAGCTCGCAGGCTCTGTATTCCATCTCGACGCTGAGGCTTGGAAGAACATCATCATCGCTTACGAGCCAATCTGGGCTATCGGTACAGGCAAGACTGCTACCTCTGACCAGGCTGAGGAGATGCTTGCTTACATCCGTTCTATCGTAGCTGAGAAGTATGGTCAGGAGGCTGCTGAGGAGACTTCTATCCTTTATGGTGGTAGCTGCAAGGCAAGCAACGCTCCTGAGCTCTTCTCTAAGCCTAACATCGACGGTGGCTTGATCGGTGGTGCTTCTTTGAAGTGCGCTGATTTCAAGGGTATCATCGACGCTTGGAAGAAGTAATCCATAGGGGATTATAATCTTTAAAAGAAACAGTGGGACTGCGAACCTGCACAAGGCATCGCGGTCTCACTGATTTTCGATTTTACACATTATTATATAATTTAGATGAAACGTTTTTCATTTCTTTTCAGTTTGCTGCTCTGCATAATGGCATCTGCACAAGCCCAGACCTATACTAAACACTTGCAAGAGAAGCGTGATGGCAAGGCGAATGTCACTGTGACACATAGTCGCGAAATAGAAGAACTGGTGAATAGCGCCAATGTAAGCGCAAGAACTCAAGAACCCGTAAGCAAACCGTCAAACACTACGGTTGACAAGAACAACACTCCAACCAAAAAGCAGAACAATCACGAGGCGGCGCCATCAAAGCATACCGCCACACAACATAACGGCGACTCTACACATGTTGAGGCTAAAAAAACTGAACATGCCGATGCCAATAAGTCAGAGCATGCCAGCTCGCACAAGTCAGAACCGTCAGATACTGACACGGAGTCTACAGCTGTTGACATGCGCAAGAAAGTGATGCGCCGCTCTTACAAGGTGAATGGCTATCGTGTGCAGGTGTATGCCGGAGGCAACTCGCGCAACGACAAGATCAAGGCTCAGAATGCTGGCAATGCCGTGAAGCAGGCTTTCCCAAGCCAGCCTGTATATGTGCATTTCTATTCTCCGCGATGGATATGCCGTGTAGGCAACTTCCGCACCTACGAGGAGGCTAATGCCGTGCTCTATCAGATTAAGAAAATGGGCTACAAGCAGGCTTGCATCGTGAGCGGCAAGATAACTGTTGCGTATTAGGAGTTTTGAGTTTTGAATTTTGAGTTTTGAATTATCGGCTATGCCGATTTTGAATTGTTCAATTTCGAATTATGAATTGAAAACTCTGATTACAAATCTCAAAATTCAAAACTCGAAACTCATAACTCAAAATTGCCTTCGGCAATAATTCAAAACTCAAAATTCAAAACTCAACATTCAAATATGACTACTCCCGAATACCGCGAAGGTCTCGACGACCTCGCATCCCACTACAAGTCTGTGCTCTCGCTTCTTGGTGAAGACCCTGAGCGCGAAGGATTGCAGAAGACTCCAATGCGTGTGGCTAAGGCAATGCAGGTGCTCACACGTGGCTATGAGCAGGACCCTCACAAGGTGTTGACCGACGCTCTCTTCAAGGAGGATTACAATCAGATGGTTATAGTAAAGGACATCGACGTGTTCTCGCTTTGCGAGCACCACATGCTTCCGTTCTATGGCAAGGCACATGTGGCTTATATCCCCAATGGCTATATCACAGGTCTTAGCAAGATAGCACGTGTTGTCGACATATTCTCTCATCGTCTTCAGGTGCAGGAGCGCCTCACCCAGCAGATACGCGAGTGCATCGAGCAGACACTTCATCCGCTTGGCGTGATGGTGGTGATAGAGGCAAAGCACATGTGCATGCAGATGCGCGGGGTGGAGAAGATGGGTTCGATAACCATGACAAGTGATTTCTCTGGCGCTTTCGAGCAGGCCAAGACACGTCAGGAATTTATGAACCTCATCAACTCCGACTCCCACAAGTTTTAAGAAAACAAGAAAAAAAGTTGCTTCCTTCATGCAATGCTTTTCCAAAGCTTGCATTATAAGTATGTAGAGTGGGGCAGAGAGTGCCCCTATTCATGCAGTGCAACTTTTAATTTCATATAAAAATAACAATCAAAAAACAATGAAAAATCTTAAAACTCTCTTCGTGCTCTTCGTGAGCATCATTACAGTTTCGTTCGCCTTTACATCATGCAACACTGATGGCGAGGATTATTCTATTACTATGGATCTTCAGCGTCAGTACATGCAGCAGATGGCAGGCATGTATCCTGGTAAGGTTGTGGTGAACCAACCAAATGCAAGTGGCAATAACTATGTTGCTGTAGACTCTGTGTATACATCATGGACAGTGAATACCGACTCTACTCTCGTTATCCACAACTTCCCTGTCAACATGCTCGACTCTGCAATCAATGTGTCAAAGGGTGAGATCTCAACCGAGGCTACACAGTTGCGCGAGCTTCGCACAGCTATCAGCCAGTTGTCTCCTGAGGATATCCGTTGCGCTTACTACATACCAAGCTCACAGTTTGTATCAAGCGTAGGCTATCAGTTTATTGTTAACCCGTTGTGTGTGAACAGCGATTTCTATACACTCAAGGCCACAGGACAGTCGATGTTCATCAAGAAGACTCTGAGCTATGGCGGTACAACACACGATGTTTATTTCGTGTTCTTGCTTAACTACTACGGAGGTACATTCAGTGTTACCAACCGCTCGTTCCAGTTCAATATGGCTCTCGCGTCTATATCAATCGACAAGAAGCCAGTTGACTACAGCAACTCGTTCGCGTCTACCTACTTCCGTCCGCTTATCATCACATGCGTGAAGTCTAACTAAGACATATAAAAATACATTATAATGAAATTTATTTCATGGAACGTTAACGGTCTGCGTGCGTGCGTACAGAAAGGGTTTGAAGACTCTTTCCGTGCGCTCGACGCAGACTTTTTTTGTCTCCAGGAGACAAAGATGCAGGCAGGACAACTCGACCTGCAATTCCCGGGTTATCAATCGTTTTGGAACTATGCCGACAAGAAGGGTTATTCTGGCACTGCCATATATACCCGCCACACCCCTCTTTCCGTAACCTATGGCATAGGCATTGATGAGCACGACCATGAGGGACGTGTCATCACTCTCGAGATGCCTTCGTTCTATCTTGTCACTTGCTACACTCCCAATTCTCAGGACGGACTTCGCCGCCTTGATTATCGTATGACATGGGAGGAGGCTTTCCTTGCCTATCTCAAGGACTTGGACAGTAAGAAACCGGTTATCCTTTGTGGCGACCTTAATGTGGCGCATCAGGAGATCGACCTCAAGAATCCCAAGACCAATCGCAAGAATGCCGGATTCACCGACGAGGAACGCGAGAAGATGACAACCCTTCTTGCCAATGGCTTCATCGATACTTTCCGCACTCTTCATCCCGACGACCCTACATATTCATGGTGGTCATACCGGTTCCGTGCCCGCGAGAAGAATGCAGGATGGCGCATTGACTATTTCATTGTGTCCGAACGTCTGCGCGACAGCTTGACATCTGCATCCATCCATACCGAAATATACGGCAGCGACCATTGCCCCGTAGAACTTGACATTGAATAAATGAAAACGAATCTCACTAAGACTTTTGTTGCCTTGCTCTTGGCTATGGCAACCACTACCAATACGTTTGCCGCACCCAAGAAAGGCAAGACCGTTAAACTAAGAATGATAGAGACAACCGACGTTCACGGTCGTTTCTTCCCCTACGACTTCGTGCGCCAGCAGCCTACTGATGGCTCACTTGCGCGTGTGTCGTCGTATGTAGACTCCTTGCGCAATATCTATGGCGACCGCCTATTGCTTATGGACGCTGGTGATGTGCTGCAAGGACAACCCGTTGTCACCTATTATAATTATGTGAAGACTGATGTGCCGAATGTTGCTTCTGGTGTGAGCAACTATCTTCGCTACGACGTTCAAACCATGGGTAATCATGATGTGGAGACGGGACATGCTGTCTACGACAAGTGGATTGGCGAGCTGAAGTGTCCTATGCTTGCTGCCAACATGGTGAGCGCTTCCACGGGTGAGCCTTATCTTAAGCCCTACGTCATGTTCAATCGCGATGGCATAAAGATAGCCGTCATCGGACTCATCACTCCTGGTGTGCCGTCATGGCTCTCTGAGCAACTGTGGAGCGGATTGCGTTTTGAGGATGCTGTAGCTTCTGCCCGCAAGTGGATTGACATTGTTAAGAAGCAGGAGCGTCCCGACCTTATCGTTGGTCTCTTCCATACCGGAGTCAACGACCATAGCCTTACCAATGGCTATCGTAACGATGCCACTGTGGATATTGCCCGCAATGTGCCTGGCTTCGACATCATCTTCTACGGTCACGACCACTCCACACATTACGAGGAGATAACAAGTAGCGACGGTTCGAAGACTATCATCGTCAATCCTGCCAACAACGCCATGCGTGTGGCTGACGCGGAGATTGAGGTGAGCAAGAAGGGTGATAAAAAGATTAACGTAAGTATTGTCGACGTTGCCAACCGCAGCATCGACTCTAAGTATATGGCTGCTTTCGACAGCCAAATCAATGAGGTTAAGAAGTATGTCACTACCGAGATTGGCAGTTTCACTACATCAATGACTTCTCGTGACTGCTATTTCGGTCCAAGTTCGCTTGTCGACTTCATCCACGATGTTATGCTTACCACGAGTGGTGCCGACATCTCCTTTGCCAGTCCGCTGTCTTTCGACGTTACTGTTAAGGAGGGTGCTGCCTCGCTTGCCGATATGTACAAGCTCTACAGCTATGAGAACGACCTCTGCATGATGTCGCTATCGGGCAGCGAGATACGTCGCTATCTTGAGAAGAGCTATAATGGATGGGTAACAACGATGACCGCTCCCACCGACCATCTGCTTAAGATTAACAGTGGCGACGCCAAGCGTGATAAGTTCTTTGGTCTTGCCACACCGTTCTATAATCTCGACTGTGCAGCTGGCATCATCTATGAGGTTGATGTTACCAAGCCTTTTGGCAGTCGTATCATTATAAAGAGCATGGCTGATGGCACTCCCTTTGACGATAACCGCACATATAAAGTAGCTGTCAATAGCTATCGTGCAGCAGGAGGAGGTGGCATGCTCACCGATGGTGCCGGCATCAATAAGGCCGACCTCGAAAAGCGTATCTTGTGGCGTGGCGATTACACCCTGCGCGATTACATCATTCAATATGTGCGCAAGCATTCGCCCATAACTCCTAAGCCCCACAACAATTGGTGCTTCACGCCTAAGGAGTGGACAGTACCGGCAGCCGATCGCGACCGCAAACTGTTGTTTCCATGATAGAGTATACAAAAACACTTCATGAGGGTGTGTCAAAACTCATACAATGCGGGCTGAAAGCCCAATATCTTCCATAGCCCAGGGCAACGCCCTGGGTATATAACATAAAAATAAATAACGCGCCCTGTAAGGGCAACTATCTGTAACACAATATAAATTCCGAATATACACCAACTAACTTAAAAATACACCAATCAACAAAAAATGAGAAGAATTATCTTTACTCTACTCATCGGACTGTGTGTCATTACCACAGCCGAAGCGCAAAACTATGCCAAGAAGCTTAAGAAGGCCAATGGCATAACAGTTACCTACCGTTCCGTATACAAGGGCAAGACCTATCCCGGTGGTATGCTCATGACCGTGAACGGTGATGAGGTGAAACTTGAGAGTCTTGCTTCTGATGGCAAGGTGGTGCAGCCTAAAGCGAAGTCGCTGCGCCAGGAAAGCTTCATCGACTATAGTCGCCGACTCAGTTTCCGTCGCGCCATAATGCCCAATGATGAGGTGGTCTACACCAATTCTCCATTTGAGTATGGCGAGGGATTCACCGAGGTCAAGGAGGAGAAGTATCTTGGACTCAACTGCAAGGTGGTGCGCACAAGCATCAATTCCAACACCATTGACGTGTGGTATACCAACGACCTCTCTTTCCGTGGCACTCCCCAGGCTGCCGTAGGTGTGCCCGATGGTCTTGTACTTCGTGTTGTGCGCAATGGCGACTCTGTGCAGGAGGCCACCGACATACAGGCTGTAAAGAAGCCTTCGCAGTTGCTCCCATCCGACTGGGGACATTATCTCGACGGCAGCAACTATACTTATGCCATCAACCAGAGTGGCGTGATAAGCGTGCCCGTATTCGACCAGCAGACTATCTGTTTCAACGGAGCCAAGCTTCCCGAGACTCTTGAGTCTGACAAGGTTTACGTAGGTGCAGGCGGAACTGTAGTGCTCAAGAAAGTGAAACTTCCTGATAACATCAGCGACCGCCAGGTGTTCATAGAGGCTGTTCAGTATTCCGACGGCGATGCCTACGACCGCACTGGTTCCATCTTCATGATACCTACCGACAAGGCACAGTCGTTCATCGATGCCTTGCGCGACCTCAAGTCAGTGCCCTCATTCCATAGTGGCGACACCGACTATCATGCCCTCGTCTCTACCGACAAGTATGATGTGCCATTGGAGCTTATGCGATTCTTCACAGGCTTCGGCGTGCGTAAGTTCAACTACAACAAGGTGCCCGGACAGACATGGGCAGACTCTGTGCTCTACAAGGCTGAGGTTACTTCCGTTGCCGAGCAGCTTAAGGGCGAGGTATGGATTGGTGCCTACATAGGCAACTGGGATGCCAAGGGCCATCGCCTTAGTCTCAAGATTAAGTATTATCCCGACGCTGAGCGCAAGATGCCTAAGACTCTTCCTCTCTTCAACACCGTCAACTATATGGAACAGGCTGGTCAGCCTTATCCTATCTTCATGCTCAACGACTCACTCAATGTGAACTTCGAGCTTAAGGAGGATGTCAACGACGCGCGCCTATTCTATCTCACCACCGGACACGGCGGATGGGGTGGTGGTGACGAGTTCAACCAGAAGCCCAACACCATCTATGTCGACGGTCAGAAGGTCATCACTTTCATCCCATGGCGTGATGATTGTGGCACCTACCGCAACTGGAATCCCTGCTCAGGCAACTTCTCCAACGGTCTCAGCTCGTCAGATCTCAGCCGTTCCAACTGGTGTCCGGGCACTATGACCAACCCTGAATACATCTACATCGGTTCGCTCAAGGCAGGCAAGCACACTCTAAGCGTGAAGATACCGCAGGGAGCACCCGAGGGAGGCAGCAATAGCTACTGGTGCATATCAGGCACATTGATGTATTAATCTTATTCCCATCTTCCACCAGCCAAGGCTGAACGGTTGAGTAAAACGTATTACTTCACAAAGTATATTGTTTTCTACCACCGTTCAGCCTTGGCTGAACGCATAGCTAACATGCTATGGAATGTGATAGAAATAAAAAGTGCAATGTGACTTGTTATTTTCAGATATAAACTTTATCTTTGTAGTCATAGAAAGATAAATAGCCTAACTGTTATGGAGCAAATAAAAAGAGTACCCTATGGAATGTCAGACTTTGTGAAAGTCATTGAGCAGAACAACTATTATGTCGACAAAACAATGTATCTGCCCATGTTGGAGGATGAACCGAACTACTTGTTCTTCATTCGCCCAAGACGTTTTGGCAAGAGCATATTCCTCAGTATGCTCCATGCTTATTACGATTGTCGCACAAAGGATAAGTTTCAGGAATGGTTCGGAAATCTGTGGATAGGTTCTCATCCTACACCTTTGCAAGGAAAATATCAGATTCTTCATTTGGATTTCTCTCAAGTGGGTGGAACAATAGAGAGGTTGGAGGAGAGTTTCAACAGTTATTGCCGAATTAAACTTGATAGTTTTGTTGACATTTACCAGGATGCTTATTCTAAAGAGTTTGTTGATAGGGTTAAGAAATCAGAAGAGGCAACCGAGAAACTCAATTTGATAAACGACGAGGCCAAAAAGCTTCGGCATAATCTTTACCTTATCATTGACGAATACGACAACTTCACCAACACTGTGCTCAATGAGCAGGGCGAGGATGTGTATTGGGCCATAACACATGCCGAAGGTTTCTATCGCGATATATTCAAGAAGTTTAAAGGCACATTCGACCGTATTTTCATTACAGGTGTCAGTCCCGTTACTCTCGATGATGTTACGAGTGGATTCAATATAGGTTGGCATATCTCCACTAAGAAGGAATTCAACCAGATGCTTGGTTTCTCGACAGAGGATGTACGCGAAATGTTTTCTTATTATAAGGAGCATGGTAAGATACGTCCTGACAGTGACATCGATACTGTCATAAGCGAGATGAAGCCGTGGTATGACAATTATTGTTTCTCAAAGGAAGCGTTGAACACACAAAGCCGTGTGTTCAACTGCGACATGGTGCTCTATTATTTGCGCAACTACATAAGCCGTGGTGAGGGGCCGGAGGAAATGATAGACCCTAACACCAAGACCGACTACAACAAGATGAAGAAGCTCCTTCAGCTTGACAAACTCGACGGCGACCGCAAGAGCGTGATACGCACTATTGCCGAGAATGGCGAGATTATCGTTAATCTAAAAGAGACATTCTCGGCAAGGGATATAACAAAACCTGAGGTATTCCCAAGTCTGCTTTTCTATTACGGAATGCTCACTATCAAGCGTACGTTAGGCAGCCAACTGGTGCTTGGCATACCAAATAACAATGTTCGTAAGCAATACTATGGTTATCTGCTTGATGAATATCAAGACATGAAGCACATTAACCTCAATGAACTTGAAACCATGTTCACCTATATGGCTTTTGAAGGAGAATGGCGCAAACCGTTGGAGTTGATGGCTAAAGCCTACGCTGATGTGTCGTCTGTTCGTGATGGTATTGAGGCGGAAAGAAATCTTCAGGGATTCTTTATGGCTTATTTTAGTATAAACAGCTACTACTACACAGCACCAGAGCTTGAATTGAATCATGGCTATTGTGATTTCTTTCTCTTGCCCGATCTCACTCATTATTCTACAAAGCACAGTTATATTATCGAACTGAAGCTTGCACCAAGGAAAGCTAAGGGCATGACAACGGAAATGCATGAGGCTTTAATCCAAAAGCAATGGGAAGAGGCTAAGGCTCAAATTGGTCGCTATGCTTTAGATTCAAAGGTTGAAGCTTTGCGTCAAGGCACTACTCTGCATAAGATAATCGTGCAGTTTGACGGATGGAAGTTAAGGCGTATTGAAGAGGTTGATTGATATGCTGTCATTTTCTGAAACTGTTTCTGATATCTTTCGGCAAAGGTACAAAATATTACCCAAAGGTAACTTACCTTAGGGTAATATTTAGTAGTTATTAGCATACCGTATTGTCTATAAAAGTCAGACAAATGACAACATGCGTTAGTATATCATTCCCTTGCCTTTTCATGATATTTTGGTTAGCATTTGTTAACCTTTTGCTTTGCGAATTTAGTATTATCATAATTCGTGAAATGCAGATTAAGCACAGTATGCGTATTTTTAAGCATGAAAAATGTATATTTAATACCCCAGTTCGGGATAAGATTTTGTTCATAAAAAGTTGGTAGTCTCATAAATATTTTGTACCTTTATAGGT
>CAKQFF010000012.1 GCA_934230685.1 uncultured Prevotella sp.
CGCAAATACTATTCCCTTACACCCGATGGTGAGGCTACGCTTAGCGAACTCGACAAGGCGTGGCAGGAGATAGCCCATACCGTAAACGTATTAAAGAACATAAAACCGAAAGAATAACTCTTAAATCTGAATGAAATTATGAAGAAGAACATCAACATAAACCTCTTCGGTACGCTCTATGCCATCGACGAGGACGCTTGCACACTTCTTGAGAACTATCTCGACAACATGCGCAGCTATTTTGCCAAGCGCGATGGAGGCGACGAGATATTCGACGACATAGAGCATCGTGTGGCAGAACACCTGTGGAGCTTGAAGGAGAATGGCATGACTGCCATCGACATCGATACCGTGAAGCAGATTATCAGCAGCATTGGCAATCCCGACGAAATGGAGAGTGGGGTGGAAGAAGTTGCCGATTCTAAGACAGAAGAAACTTCTGACGCAGAAGCTGATAGCGAAGACAAAGAGCAAGGCGAAGGAGAAGAGCAAGGCGAAGGCAAAGACAACGGCGAAGGCAAAGACAACGGCCAAAGCTATTCCAATACTTCCAACAATACCTACACCAACGCCAAGGCAGAAGCCATTGGCGGCAAATGGATCGACCGTGTGCTGCATCACGTGAGCACCCATCGTTTCTATCGCGACGGCAAGGACAAGATAGGCGGAGGAGTTATCTCCGGATTGTGTCATTATTGTGGTGGAGGCGACATAGTGGTATGGCGAGTAGGCACAGTCCTGTTCCTTTTAGCGGCATTTGCCCTCAACCAGACATTGCGTTATTTTTTCCTCCGTCCTTTATTCGGTCTGCTTTTCACCATACCTATAATCATATATATAGCTCTGTGGCTTGTGGCTCCTGTAGCACGAACAACCGAGGAGCGACTCTGCATGACGGGCAAGGAGGTAACGCCCGAGTCGATAAGCAAGGCTATCATTGCCGAGGCTGAGGAGCAGGTGAAGACCACCGTTAAGCGTGGCAAGGGTGGCAATGTATTGTCAAGAATAGCCGAGATTCTGAAGTTCTGCATAAAGATAGCTGCGCTTAGCTTCTTCTCTGTAATGACAGCCTTTGCCCTGGCTTATCTCCTCTTCTCTATAGCATATTCCGTGATAGGCGATCCGTTTGTACGACTTTTCACCAATGATGAGATTACCCTGAGTGCTATGGCATCTTTGCCTTACCTGGAAGTCTATATGATAGTGTCGGCTCTGTGTGGTTTCATCGTAGCTCTGTTGCCGTTGCTCCTTGTCATCCGTTCCTTTAAGTCAGACCCCAAGCCAACGCGAATTGGCATTATAGCTATGCTTTCGGGCATTTGGGTAGTGGCTATGACGTTAGGCTTCATCATGGTTGTGTTGATGAGCATACAGATGCAGAAGCAGCATAGAGAATACTATAGGTTAGAAAACACGCACAACGGCATCTATATGGACCGCAACAACTGGGATTTGACTTCGCAGAATGGCTGGAACATCGATGTAGCCAAGAACTTTGGCGAGACCATTTATGGCTGGTCGGACGAAGACCCCTTGTGCATGGATATGAATCCTATCCGCATCAGGGCATACAAGAACAACCTGCCTATAGAGTTTGCCATGAGCCGCAAGGAGGCGAAGGAAGAGGGCGACTATAAGCTTGAGTGCCTTTCGAGCTGTTCGGTTGTTGATGCCACGCTTAGCGTGTGGAGCGATGGCAAGTGTCTCTCGGAGTTGCGTCTCGACGGCTATGGCTCAGCCTCAAACATTCCGCTCAAGGGATTGTTGTGGGAGGAAAGCCGCAAGATACCATTATTGTGCCAGCAAAACGACAGTACCACATGGGTGGACAACGTTCTGCATAATGATGACGACTGGCGTTATCTCTCTACCGCTCCATTCCATCATAAGGGCGGAATACTGGAGTATCGTCTGCGCATAGGCCAGCACGATGTCAAGGACATTGTGACCAATGGAGGATATGTGAAGATGGTGCACGAGGGTTTAAGGAAACAGTAGAAACATCCAACTAATCTTTCTTCTTTTATGAAAACAAAGTATCTTTTACCGTTATTGCTTCTCCTCCTCTTCAATGTGATAGGGGGAGCAGCACAAAACACCAAGGCAGACAAGCCCAAGCGTACTGTAATGCTGGGACAGATTGTCAGGGACTCGTTCACGGGCGTTAAGCTTAAGGCTCACGTCACCTTGATGCGCCAGGACAGTACGGTGGTCGACACAATCACCTGCAATGGATGGTATGGTAACTATTTTGCGCGCTTTAATGTGGAGGCTAAGCCTGCAAAATATATTGTCAAGGCAGAGTGTGAGGGCTATGCTTCCAACTGTCAAGATTACGAGATTAAGCGCGTGGCACGCAACCGCGGCTTCAAGATGCCCGACCTTAACCTGAAGAAACTCGCCCAAAGCGACATATATAAAGAGGTGGACTTGGACGGAGTGGTGGTTACGGGCACCAAGGTGAAGTTCACCTATCGTGGCGACACACTCGTGTATAATGCCAGCGCCTTCAACGTGCCCGACGGCTCTATGCTCGACGCCCTTGTGCGCCAGTTGCCTGGAGCCGAGATCAAGAGCAATGGCGACATCTATGTGAATGGCAAGAAGATAGACTATCTCACGCTCAACGGCAAGGACTTCTTCAAGGGCAACAACAAGATTATGCTCGACAATCTGCCTCATTATACGGTACAGGACCTCAAGGTCTACAACAAGTCTACCGAGAAAAGCCGGCTTGTGGGCAAGGAAGTGGAGAAGAAAGACTACGTGATGGACGTGGAGCTGAAGCGTGAGTACAACCGTGGATACATCTCGAATGCCGAAGTAGCAGGAGGCACACGCGACCGCTATATGGCTCGTCTCTTCGGACTTTACTACGACGACCACACCCGTTTCTCCGTCTTTGGCAATGTGAACAATGTTAATGAGAACCGTCGTCCGGAAAGAGAAGGCGACTGGAGTCCGTCGAACAGTCCGCAAGGTCAGGCTGTCACCAAGCAGGTGGGCGCAAGTCTCAGCACACAGAACAAGGCAGGCAGCCTGCGCGAGCAATTCGATGCCACAGCCTCATGGAACGATTTCACAGACATCACACGCTCTTCAAGCGAGCAGTTTGCCTCGGCAGGCAACATCTTCAACCGTTCCAACTCAACCTCCGTACAGAAGGAGTTTCGCCTGAATGCCAACAACCAGATAACGTATACCGACGAGAGTAAGTTCTATCTGCAGTCGTCAACATCGTTCAACTATGGCGACGGCACCAACAACTCCTCTTCTGAGCGTGCCACATTCGATTCGGAAGGCAATATGGCTGCGGATTCCCCCACCAACCGCTCGCAGACAATAAGTCTCACAAAGTTCCGCACAACATCAGTCAACGAGAACTTTATGTTTGGATTTGTGCTGCCCTGGGGCGACATGCTCGGCTTCAATCTGAACGGCAGCTACACATCCAATAAGCCTCAGGACCGTTTCAGCCTTTCTTACAACGAGTATCTGCGCGAGAACAAGAACGATCTGCGCCGTGTCTATGCCGACAGCCACAGCAATTCCTACAACTATGGTGCTGCAGCCGACTACTCCGTTATGCTGAACAATTGGCAGGTGAGATTGGGCCAGAAATATAACCAAGACATGATTTCCACCAATCAGCTCAACTATCGTCTTGAGCGTCTTGGCGGCTTGTACAACCGTTTCGACCAGCAGCAGCTCGACCGCTTGCCCACAACACGCGACTCCCTGCTCCTTGCTCTCGACATGCAGAATAGCAAGACCTACCGCTTGCTTACGCGTCAGTATAAAGGTGAACCGGCTCTGACCTACAACCACAACAACACTTACTTCTCGTTGAAACTGCCCTACCGTCTTGTGCGCGAGCGCATCAACTACAACTGTGCCTCGGTTGACACAACGGCTGTTCGTAGCAAATGGCTTGTGGAGCCTTCGCTGTATTTCAACAAATGGGACAAGAAGTATGACATTTCGCTGAACTATAGTCTGAGTAGCAGTCAGCCTGCCATGGAGTCGCTCATGCCTATAGACAACGATATCAATCCGCTGGCACGCCGCATAAACAACCCTAATCTGAAGACATCCGTAACCCACAACCTTGGCGGATATGCGGGCTTCAACTTCAAGAACAAGAGTCGACTGTCAGTAGGCTTTAACAGTTCGCTGTATATGGACATGATAGGCACGCGCACAATATATAATACAAAAACGGGTGCTTATACATACATGAACGACAACGTGCATTCGGGCAACTGGACCCTCAACACCAATGCCGACTATACAGGCAAACTTGACAAGAAGGGACTCTTCGCTATAGAGACCCGCCTGTCGCTCGACTACACCAAGAGTACCGACTTCGACATAGCCTACGATGCCGACATCAACAACTCTGCCTCCGTATTGAGCCGTGTCTACACATCTATACTGCGCGACTACCTGAAGCTGTCGTTCCAAAAGGGCGACTTGAGTATGGCTCTTGTTGCCGATGCACAATGGCGCAACTCTACAAGCAACCGCGACAACTTCCAGACGCTCAACGCCTACGACTACAACTACGGCATGACGCTTTCCTATAAGTTGCCGCTCGGCATTCAGCTTGCCACCGACCTCAAGCAATACTCCCGCCGCGGCTATGGCGACAGCTCTATGAATACCGACGACCTCGTGTGGAATGCCTCGCTTGCACGCTCCTTCTGCAAGGGTCGACTCACTCTTACAGCCGAAGGCTTCGACATCCTCCACCAACTGTCCAACACCACATATACTGTGAATGCCCAAGGACGCACAGAAGTATGGCGCAACACCATACCTAATTATGTGATGATGCACGTGGCGTATAAACTGACGAAAATGCCGAAAAAGAAGTAAAGAATTTTGAGTTTTGAGTTTTGAATTTTGAATTGTGCGCTACGCGCATTAGGAATTGTTCAATGTTGAATTGAGAATTCCTAAATCAAAATTCAAAACTCACATCCGTGTCATTCGCCGGCGAAGCCTGAGCGTTATTTAATAAGTTTAGAAAAATAATCTCTCCCCGCACTTCGCTGGAATCAATAAGGGTCTATATGCCACGATGATAGATGGCGTATAGACCCTTATGCTAATTAATGTTTGTCGTGCATTTTCTTCGACGTCATTTTATACACCAATGTGCCGCCGTTCATGATGGCAGCATGATCGATGTAGTTCTTTGAGAGCTTCTTGCCGTTGAGCGTGATGCTCTCAACATATTTGTTGGCTTCTGACAGTCCGTCGGCTATCACGGTGAATGTCTTGCCGTTCTGCAGGTGAACGGTAATCTTCTTCATCTGCGGAGCACCAAAGACATACTGAGCGCTGACGGGGTTGACGGGATAGAAGCCCATAGCCGAGAGCATGTACCATGCCGACATCTGACCGCAGTCGTCGTTGCCGCAGAGTCCGTCTACAGTAGGACGATACTGAGTGTCGAATATCTCGCGAATCAACTCCTGGGTGCGCGACGGGCGACCTGCCAAGGCATAGAGATAAGCCACGTGATGGCTCGGCTCGTTGCCGTGGGCATACTGTCCGATAAGACCCGTAACGTCCGACAGTTTGCTGTCAAGTTTCAATGTGAAGAACTGGTCGAGCTTCTTGAGGAAGGGTTTCTCGCCGCCAAACAGCTTGATGAGTCCCGGAATGTCGTGCTGCACCTGCCATGTGTATTGCCAAGCGTTGCCTTCGGTATAGTCGCCGCCTATGCTTTCGGCATGGGCAAGGTTGCTCGGGTCGAACGGAGTCTTCCATGAGCCATCCGACAGGCGTGGACGCATAAACTGGGTCTGCTTGTCGAAGAGATTCTTGTAGAACTGAGAGCGTCGTGCGAAATACTTCTCGTCATCCTTCTTGCCCATCAGGCGAGCCATGTCGGTGGCGCAATAGTCGTCGTACATCGACTCAAGCGATGACGATACCGACTCCGACTCAGTAAGGTCGGTAGGCAGATAACCATATTTCATATAGTTCTCCCAGTTGCTCTTCAGCTTGTGCGACACGGTCTGCGTCTTCTTTATGGCCTGGAAAGCACGCTCGGCATCAAATCCGCGGAATCCCTTGTGGTAGGCTTCGGCTACGATAGACACGGCGTGGTTGGCAACCATGCAATAGTTCTCCTTTCCCCACAAGCCCCATATAGGCAGGAAACCCTGCACCTCAGCCTGCTCGATGAGCGAGTTGACCATTCCGTCAACGCGGTCGGGCATCACTATTGTATAGAAAGGATGAGCCGCGCGATAGGTGTCCCAGCACGAGAAGGTAGAGTAGAACTTGCCGTGGCCAGCCTTCACAATCTTGTCGTCGGCATTGCGGTACATACCGTCAACGTCGGCAATCTGGTTGGGTTGGATAAGAGCGTGATAGAACGACGTGTAGTAGTTCTTCTTCTGGTCCTCTGTGCCTTCGATGTCCACACGCTTAAGGTAGTCGTTCCATTCGTCGTGGGCCGACTTCTTAATGGCGGCAAAGTCCCATCCCGGCAATTCAGCCTGCAGGTTCTTCTTGGCTCCGTCGATGCTTGTGGTCGACATGGCTATCTTCATGAGCAGCTGTTCGCCCTGCTCAATGCCCTCGAATGTGGCAACTATGCGGTCGCCCTTCTCTGTGTCGAAAGCCTTGGCAAGATTCACATGGCTTGCCAAGGGGCGGTTGAACTTAATCACGAAGAAGTAGTCCTGCTTCACCCAAACCGTGTTCTGCACATGTCCCACGAGAGTCTGGTTGTCCTCCCAATGGGTTTCGCACAGGTTCACCTGCGAGTGATACTGCTTGTCATTCCATGCCGGACCATGCTGCAGGTCGATGAGCACGGATGTGGAGTCGGCAGAGTCGTAGGTGTAGCGGTGGAAAGCCACGTGTGGAGTGGCAGTAAGCTCAGCCTTCACCTTAGCGTCGGTAAGATAAACTGAGTAGTAGCCAGGTGTGGCAAACTCCTGCGTCTTTGGGAAATGCGAGCGGTAGCCGTCCCAAGAGCGGGTGCGCTTGCCAGTTGACGGCATCACGAGAATGTCGCCAAGGTCCATGCATCCCGTTCCGTTGAGATGGTCTTGCGTGAAACCCCATATCAGAGAGTCGCTGTAGACATATTCGGCACAGTAGCGCCAGCCCACACCACCCGTCACAGGGCTTGTCTGTATCATTCCAAACGGGCGGCAAGCTCCGGGGAATGTGTGTCCGTTGTCGGCATTTCCAACGAATGGGTCTACATATTTGGTGTAGTCGTTGGTGTCGGCAAAGGCCTGCTGCGAGGCTATGCCGAAGAGTCCCATTGCTGCGAATGCGCAACGGCATATTAAGGATATTGATTTGTTCATGTTAGTTTCTATATTTCTTTTCTGCAATAGGCCCGTGTCGTTAGTCGTCAAGCGCTCCGATAATCTCGCTTACCGACGAGCATCCATGGCGCTCGAGCCAATCGTTGATGCCGTCGCGCACCTTGATTGTTACGGCTGGGTCGAGGAAATTGGCAGTACCTATCTCTATGGCAGTAGCTCCAGCCATGAGGAACTCTATGGCATCCTCGGCTGTGCAGATGCCGCCAAGACCCACAACAGGAATCTTCACAGCCTTAGCCACCTGCCAAACCATGCGCACGGCAACTGGCTTAACAGCCGGACCGCTCAATCCACCTGTTGAAATGCTCAGCATCGGACGGCGACGCTCTATGTCGATGGCCATGCCCATAAGGGTGTTGATGAGCGACACGCTGTCTGCTCCCTCAGCCTCTACCGCCTTGGCAATCTCCGTTACGTCGGTCACGTTGGGCGAGAGCTTCACGATGATAGGCTTGTGATAGCGTTGGCGCACGGCACGCACTACGCTTGCCGCACCCGTAGTGGTCACGCCAAAAGCCATACCACCCTGCTTTACGTTGGGGCAAGATATGTTAAGCTCGATGGCAGGAATCTTGTCAAGTTCGTTGATGCGGGCAGCACACTCGGCATAGTCGTCGGGCGACGAGCCACTCACATTTACAATCATGTTTGTGTCGATGTCCTTGATCTGCGGATAGATGTTCTTGCAGAAATAGTCGACACCCTTGTTCTGCAGACCCACACAATTGAGCATGCCCTGAGGAGTCTCTGCCATACGGGGATAGTCGTTGCCCTCGCGCGGATTGAGCGTGGTGCCCTTGACGATGATGCCGCCTATGCCGTCGAGAGGCACGAAGTCGGCAAACTCCAATCCATATCCGAATGTTCCCGATGCGGTCATCACGGGATTCTTCAATTTCAGACCGCCTATTTTAACGCTTAAATCTGCCATGATAGTTTCTTTATATTCATTACTGGACCTTCCTTGCACACACACTTGTTGCCCTCTACTGTCTTCTCCACGCAGCACAGGCAGGCACCTACGCCACACGCCATCTTGTTCTCAAGCGAAGCCTCACACTCGATGTTGTTCTTGTAGGCATAGCGTGCCACAGCCATCATCATGGGTTTTGGTCCGCATGTTGAGATAAGGTCGAAGTGCTCCTGCGAAAGAACAGAGTGGTTGGTTACGAAACCTTTTTCGCCCTCAGAGCCGTCCTCTGTGGTGATAAGCACACGTCCCACCTCCTCAAACAGAGTTTTCTCCAATACATCCTTGGCAGAGCGTGCGCCAAGAAGGAATGTTGGCTCAATGCCCATAGCCTTGAGCTTCTTGCCAAAGTAGAGTAGTGGAGCCACACCTACGCCGCCACCTACGAGCAACACTTTCTGCGAAGCGTCGGTAGGCATGGTGAATGAGTTGCCAAGTGGCAGTACGCAGTTGAGCTTGTCGCCCTTCTGCAGCAGTTGGAGTCGCTTTGTGCCGTCGCCAACAGCAGCCACGAGCAGCCAAAGCTCGTTCTTGTCGTAATCCACATTGTTGATAGAGATAGGACGACGGAGGAAAGTCGACGGAGAATTGTCGACACGCACCTCCACAAACTGTCCCGGAAGCATCTCGGGCAGCGGTTTGTCGTCGGTGAGCTTTATGAGCACATGCTTGTCGCTCAGAGCTTCTACGGAGTTGACCGTTAGGTCGAGGATGAATTTTTTCATTTATAGAGTTTTTGTTGTAAGCGGATGTTAGCCAAAGGCTTTGATATAAGCCAAAAGACACTTTTTGTCTTTCGGACTACAAAAATACTGCTTTTTATTGAGATAAGCCCAAAGTTGGCGAATAATTTCATAAAGTATCCCTAAATAGAATTTTTTGTTGTAAATTTGCATGTGTATCCGAACGAACTTTTTTTAAAAAACGAACATATATTATTTATGACAACCAGCAAGTATATTCTTCCTGCCGAATGGTATCGCCAGGCTTGTGTGCAGCTCACTTGGCCACACGAGGCTACCGATTGGAGTCCTTATCTCGACGACATCACCGAGACATTCATTCAGATAGCAAAGGCTGTGGCTCAATACGAGTCGCTTGTCGTTGCCGCCAAATATCCCGAGCGTGTGCGTGAGCAGCTTGAGGACAGCCTGAGTGATGAGGAGATGAGCCGTGTGAGCATATACGAGTGCGACAACAACGACACTTGGGCGCGCGACCATGCCTTCCTTACGCTTGTTCCTGCGTCGGATGTCTCGGCTCCATGCCGCTTGCTCGACTTCCGTTTCAATGGATGGGGCGAGAAGTTTGCTGCCGACAAGGATAATCTTATCAACCGCACATTGTTCCAGAAGGGCGTGTTCAAGGGTGAGCGTGTGGATTATGACGACTTTGTGCTCGAGGGAGGCTCGATAGAGAGCGACGGTCGGGGCACAGTTCTCACAACGAGCGTTTGCCTTATGGCTCCCCATCGCAATCAGCCTATGACTCAGGAGGAGGTGGAGCAGGTGCTTAAGGAGCGTCTTTGCGCTCGCAAGATTGTATGGTTCGACCACGGACAGCTCATAGGCGATGATACCGACGGACATATCGACACTATTGTGCGCCTTTGTCCCAACAACACCTTATTATATATAGGATGTGATGATGAGCAAGACCCGCAGTATGCCGACCTCAAGGCTCTTGAGGAGCAGCTTAAGTCTGCCACCGATGCCGACGGCAACCCTTACCGTTTGCTCAAGCTCCCCATGCCCAACGCTATTTACGACGATGGCGACCGTCTGCCGGCTACCTATGCCAACTTCCTTATATTGAATGGAGCTGTGATAGTGCCTACCTACGACCAGGAGCAGAACGACGCCAAGGCCATGGAACTTGTGGCTGAGGCCTTCCCCGGCTACGACATCATAGGCATCGACTCGCGCACAATAGTGCGTCAGCATGGTTCGATACATTGTCTTACTATGCAGTATCCCGAGGAATGCCAGTAGTCGAGATTACGTCTTTGGGCCAGCCTGGCGTTGAGGTGTATGGCAACCTGACCGAGAAACAGCTGCGCCACCAATATGAGCATGGCAACGGCATATTCATAGTGGAGAGCCCGAAGGTCATCATCCGTGCCTTGGATGCAGGCTATGAGCCTTTGTCGCTGCTTTGCGAGGAGAGACATGTCGAGGGAGATGCTGCCGAGATAATAAGCCGTTGTCCCAACATACCCGTGTATACGGGAAGCCGCGAGCTCCTTGCCACGCTTACGGGATATGTGCTTACGCGTGGTGTGCTATGTGCCATGCGCCGTCCCTTGCCACGCACGGTGGAAGAGGTGTGCAGCGGGGCAAAGCGTGTGGTGGTGATTGATGGTGTGGTCGATTCCACTAATGTGGGAGCGATATTCCGTTCGGCTTCTGCCCTTGGCATAGATGCCGCCTTGCTCACCCGCACATCGTGCGACCCCTTGACGCGCCGCTCCGTTAGAGTGTCGATGGGAGCTGTGTTCTCCATTCCTTGGACTTGGATGGACGGTCCGTTGCACAATCTCAACAATATAGGATTGCGCACGGCAGCCATGGCTCTTACCGACCGTTCGGTGTCGATAGACAATTCCCAGCTTATGTCAGAGCCTCGCCTTGCTATAGTCATGGGCAACGAAGGCGACGGTCTGCCACAAGCCACCATCGATGATGCCGACTATGTGGTGCGCATACCTATGTCGCATGGTGTCGACTCGCTGAATGTGGCGGCTGCGGCTGCTGTGGCGTTTTGGCAACTTAGAGGAAACAAATAAAATAAAAAAAGATATGAAGAATTTGAAGATTGGATTTCTTCAGCTGCACAATGTGGCTGACACGAAGACAAACGTTCTGCGTCTTGCAGAGGGTATAAGAGACTTGGCTCACCGTGGTGCTGAGCTCGTAGTGTTGCAGGAACTGCACAACTCGCTATATTTTTGCCAGGTTGAGGATGTCAACAATTTTGATTTGGCTGAGCCTATACCAGGTCCTTCAACCGAGTTCTTTGGTAAGGTGGCTAAGAGTTGCAATGTTGTTATTGTTACTTCGCTCTTCGAGCGTCGTGCTCCAGGTCTCTATCACAACACGGCTGTAGTGATAGAGCGCGACGGAACGATAGCCGGCAAATACCGCAAGATGCACATCCCCGACGATCCTGCTTACTACGAGAAGTTCTACTTCACACCCGGCGACCTTGGTTTCCACCCAATCCAGACAAGCGTAGGCAAGCTTGGAGTGCTTGTTTGCTGGGACCAGTGGTATCCCGAGGCAGCAAGACTTATGGCTTTGCAGGGAGCCGAACTCCTTATTTATCCTACTGCCATTGGCTATGCAGCCAACGACACAGAGGAGGAGCAGCAGCGCCAGCGCGAGGCATGGACAACTGTGCAGCGTGGTCATGCTGTGGCTAACGGACTGCCAGTAATATCGGTCAACCGTGTGGGCTTCGAGCCCGACCCAAGTGGACAGACCGAGGGAATAGAGTTCTGGGGCTCGTCAATGGTTGTTGGTCCGCAGGGCGAAATGCTCTACCGCTCTTCGTCTAACGAGGAAGAAAGCATCATTGTGGAGGTAGACTTGGCTCATAGCGAGGACGTGCGCCGTTGGTGGCCCTTCCTTCGCGACCGTCGCATCGACAAGTATGGCGACATTGTGAAGCGGTTTATTGACTAAGAGAGGTTTTCCGGTAAATATACGAAAGGAGTAATATGAATAACAATTCCTTAGATATGCGCTGGGTTCAGCGTCTTGCCAATTACGACAAGGCGCTTGAACGCTTGCAGGCTGCGGTACAGATTGTTTCCGCAGCCAAAATGTTCAGTGGCGAAGTGGACGACTTGCTTAAAGAGGGTCTGATTCAGCGATTTGAATATACGCAGGAGTTGGCGTGGAAGGTGATGAAGGATTATGAGGAATATCAGGGACTCACAGACATTCAAGGTTCACGCGACGCTATACGCAAGGCATTGCAGATGGGTATTGTGGAAAGTCGCTCCTGGATGGATACTATTGTCTCTCGTAATCTTACGTCGCATTGTTATGATGAGGCTGAGTTCAATCAGGTGCTTGGGCAAATAATTAATGACTATATGCCAATATTTAAGAGCTTCAGCTTGAAAATGAACGAGATTAAATCGGATAATAATATATGAAATATGGCATAGAAGAGGACGATTGGAGCAAAATATGCCGTGTGTTCTCCGGTTTTGTAAATATAAAGAAAGCTGTGCTTTTTGGCTCAAGGGCAAAAGGAACAAACAAGCCTTTCTCTGATGTTGACATAGCATTAATAGGTGATAAGTTGACAATAAGCGATTTGTTGCGCTTGCATACAGAGATTGATGATTTGCTCTTGCCATTTGAATTTGATTTTCTTATTTATGGCAATATCACAAATAAGGAATTGCGCAACCATATTGACCGAAGAGGACAGGTGGTTTATGAAAAGATGTTGCCATAGAGTAAATAAAAAACGTCGTATCATGGCATGAAATGATTGTTTCAAGCCATGATACGGTCGTTTCAAGTCATGATATGGTTGTTTCACATACTTATTTATATAAGGTTTTTGTTTTCCTCAAAGTCTTTATACGAATGCTCCAAGTCCAGATAATGGAAGTTGTGTTGTCGCTGGTCGTCGTGTGGCGGTATCGCCATGTAGTTGCCATACTTGTTGGACAAGTAGGTGTTGTAGTCGGCCACTCCCTTCAGCATTGCATCCTCGAATGTGTAGGGAGTAGGAGTGCCGAGAGTGGATTTAAGCAATGTGCCTTTTGATCCGTCGTCGTAGTCGGCTACAAGTCGGCAATGGTCGAAGTCGTATTTCTGCAGCAATGTTCTGATATGTTGCTGTACTTGCTGCATGGTGTAGAGCTTGCGGCAAAGAAGTGGCAACCATGAGCTTGGCCCGTGACCATGCTTGTAGGGGTCGCGATGGATAAGATACAGCACCCGCTTGTAGTATTCGTATTTGGCGAAGTGTAGCTTGCGCTTAAGCCATCCCTCAGGAGCACCGTCGATAGGGAACACATCGATATAGATGCCACCGAGATAGCGCAGGTGCATACGCTCGATGAGAGTGGTTGAAGCGTCTTGTATCTTGCCGAAAGGCAGAGGATATTCGCTGTCGGTCTCGGTGCAAACCATCTCGTAGGGTTCAGGAAGCCATTCGGCAGCATGCTCTACAAGAAGGTTGTAGTCGGCGCGTGGCATGGCAATGTCGAGGTCGTCGTCCCAAGGAATGAATCCCTTATGGCGAATGGCGCCAATCATTGTTCCTGCCCAGATGTAGTAGCGCAAGTTATATTTCTCGCACACCGCATCCACAGCCTTTGCTATTTTCAGGATATGCTTGTGCACATCATCTATATCGTAGTTGGCCATCTTAATGCAATCTTGTTGATGATTTATAATAGATCTTCAGGAATGAGTTCCTTTGCCTGTTTGAAGTCGTCCACAGTGTCAAGCTCAATGGAGAAGAGGTCGGTGGTGTTGACAGCACGGAAGCTGTAGCCTTGCGGAATGAGTCGCTCGAAGGCACGCTCATAGAATATGTCCACAAGATACTCTTGCTCTATCATCTTTTCGAGTTCCGCGTACAGAGCCTTGCTGTAGTCTGCCTCAATCTTCTCGATGCCTACCGACTCGCCGAGTGCACGGCTTATCTCAAGCGTCTTGCTTATCTCCGTCACCATATTGTCGGCATCCACAATCACCTTCATCTCCTCCTCGCCAAGTTTGTGGGTGTTTACGGCGAGAGCAGTATTCTTGGTTTCTACTATGCGCTTCACTACGGCAGGGTCGAAGAGTATGTCGCTGTCGAGCAGGATAAAGTCTTCGCCGTCGACGTTTGGGCGGGCTAGCCACAGAGAGTATATGTTGTTGGTTGTGGCGTAGTCTGCATTATTAATAAATGTGAGGCGCATGTCGGGATAGTGCTCGGTGAGGAAGGAGCGTATCATTTCCTCGCGGTAGCCCGTTACAACAGTAAGGTCGTTAATGCCTGCTGCCTTCACGCTGTCGACAGTGCGCTGCAAGAGTGAGCGCGAGCCAACAGTGAGCAAGCACTTAGGACATTTGTCGGTAAGCGGACGTAGGCGCGAAGCCATGCCCGCTGCAAGAATCACTGCTTTCATTTGTTGTTGAATTTTTCTGCAATATGTTTGATGACGTCGCATACAAGACGGTTCTGCTCACGGCGACCGAGAGTGATGCGCATGTGGGTGTTGATGTCGGGTTCGTTCATGAACTTCACCTTGTAGCTCTGTTCGAAAAACTCCTGCTGCAAGGCTTCCTTCATGGCGATGGGATATTTGATGAGGATGAAATTGGCAATCGACTTATACACCTTAAATCCTGGCAGCGCGCCAATCTCAGTAGTATACATCTCGCGTGCCTCGTCCATGACGTTGGCAATCTCGCGATAGTGGTCTTCCGACTTTATAGCGGCTATAGCCACCTCTTCCGACAGTCGGTCGTAGCCAAGATACTTGTTGGCATAGCGGCTGAAACGTTCCATCATCTCGCCTTTGCCTACGAATCCGAATCCCCAACGCAAGCCAGGCAGTCCGTAGAACTTAGACAGGGTGCGGCAGAAGATGACGTTGGGGTGGCGCTCTATCATATCCTTGATGTAGCTGATGTCGGATGTGACGTATGATGCATACGCCTCGTCGATAAGCATCAGCGATGTCTCGGGCAGCATATTGGCGAGTCGTTCAAGCTCATCATTGGTGAGTCCGTTGCCGGTGGGGTTGTTGGGCGAAGCCACAAGCATAATCTTGGGTTGCTCGTCGACAATCATCTTCTGCAGTCCTTCGAAATCGTAGGCAAAAGAGTCTTCGGTTTCGTAGACTGGATACTGCATGGTGATGCCGTTCACCTCGTCGGCTATCGACTTATAGTACCACCATGAGAATTTGGGGATGAACATCTTCTTGTTGCCGTCGGCTTCGGTAAGAAAATAATGCACAGCCATTTTCAGCAAGTCTTCAGCACCATATCCGAGCAAGATCTGCTTCTCGTCCATGCCGTAGTATTCGGCAAGGAACTCAGAGAATATGCTCTTCTTACCCTCGTCGTAGATGCGTGTGTAGAAAGCCAACTTGCGGATGTCGAAATTCTTGATAGCCTCTACCACCTCTTCGGATGGAGTGAAGTTGAACTCGTTTCTATCAAGA
Organism: uncultured Prevotella sp.; assembly: GCA_934230685.1. Lineage (GTDB taxonomy): Bacteria > Bacteroidota > Bacteroidia > Bacteroidales > Bacteroidaceae > Prevotella. The sequence continues at coordinate 15,521 of CAKQFF010000012.1, forward strand.
TAATTCAATTCTGTTTTCATTATCGTTTGGAGTTGTATGTTCTTAATTTGGATGTAATTTTTGCAAAATTAGGCAATTTTCTTGAGATACAAGCCTGTTGCACTTACAAATTGGCTACATAATTGCAAAAAGGACTTTATTTTAAGCGTTTTGCACGCAACACATAGGCGAGTACGCTGGCTATGACAAGTGTGACAGAGTATGTTGCCGACGTGAGCAGGAGGAATTGGCGGTAGCCAATGTCCGACAGAATCATTCCGCTTATGGAGTTGGCGGCTATGATTGTGAGCGAGACTAAGCTTAGAGCTATGGCTCTGCGGAATGTGCTGCCGTTGCCCAATGATGTGAAGTGAACCACAACCGAGTTGCAAATGGCAAGGCTTATGCCTAATGCTATGCTTCCTGCGAGCAGCACAATGCTTATGAGCGCGAGCGTGGCTCCAAGGTTGTAGCTGAGGTAAAGCACCGACAGTCCATGCAGCATCATTGCGAAGGGCATTGCCATCAAGCATTTGCTCTTGCTGAAACGTCGGGCAAGATTGTTGCCTGCAACGCATCCGAGACCAATGCCGAATACCGAGATTGTGCCGAATGTAAGTCCCAGTTCTTGTGGCGACAGTCCGAGTCCGCCATTATGTGGGGCTTCGATGATAAACAGTGGCACAATAGTAATGAGCATTGCCTCTGGCAGAAGTGAGAGCAGGAAGAAATACAGAAATACACGGTTGCGCCAACCATGAATAATGCTCTCGATGGCAGCGTTGTAGTCGTGGCGATGTAGTCCGAAGAGGTCTTTGGGTTTTGCCCATGGACGCTTGTTGCCTGGCAGGAATATGCTGTGCCATAGCCAGAGGAAGAACTCTATGCCCGCCATTATGTAGAACACAAAACTCCATGAGTAGCGCACGTTGCGTGTCACAACTTCCATATTGCCGCCCAACATTGTCAGCGCACCTATGCCAAAGAGCATTGCCAGGCAGCGGAAGAGCAATGAGAATCCGTTTTGTTTGATTGTTTCGGCTGACTGATGCTCAAGATAGAACCGCTCAAGTGCTATATTATAGAATGCTCCCGACAGCACAAAGAACGGCATGAAGCACATTGTGCCTTGCTGCCAATAGCCAGTAGGCAGGATAAAGGCTGTTGCCCAAAGCGACAGAGCGGCAATGAACTCGGCTGACAGTATCCACACCTTTGTGGTGCCACGGAAATGAGTGACTATCATCTCTAACAATGGGCGCAGCATGAATGGCAGACACAGGATAGAGATATAGAGTGAGACTTGCGCATTGCTCAGTCCATAACGGCGCAGCATCACCAACGTTAGGATAAGGACAGACGGCAACATGCCGTCACCGAATAACAGCGACGGAAACCACGACCAGCGTATGCGAAATGTTGGGTTTGTGATGTGTTCTGTCATAATGATAACTATTGCTTTTATCTCTTCTTTCCGAACTCAGGGTCTATCTTCAGGAATGCCGTAACAAGGAAGGTGATGATGCAGCATGCCATTACTATGATGAAGAACATCTGGTAGCCAACGATGTCCTTGATATAGCCCGACACCATGCCTGGAAGCATGAGTCCGAGATAGGAGATGCCTGTGCAGATGGAGTAGTGGGATGTGCGAAACTTGCCATGACTGTAGAATAGCATGTAGAGCGTAAGCACTGTGAAGCCGAGTCCGTAGCCAAACTGTTCGACAAAGAGGCATGAGGACACAACCCATAGATTGGAGTTGAGCGTGTAGCTGAGGTATATGTATACTACATCGGGCAGCGTTATGGCGCATACCATTGGCCATAGCCACCGTTTCATGCCGTCGCGACTTACAAGAATGCCGCCTATGATTCCTCCAAGCAGTAGTCCTATCAGTCCCACGGTGCCTTGTGCTAGTCCGTATTCCTCTGGTGTCAGTCCGAGTCCACCTTCTGCTGTGGAGCGCATAAGGAATGTCTTTGTCATTGTGTTGAGCAATGCCTCCGGGAATCGGTAGAACAGTAGGAACAGCATCACGACTACCGTCTCCTTTATGCCAAACTTGCAGAAGAATGAGCCTATCATCGTCTTCAGTTCCTTTGCCACCTCCTTGGCACTCTTGTCGGAGCTGCAGTCATCGGCAGGTTTAGGCATCATGCGGCAATGGTATAGCCAAATGCCTATGAAGAGGGCTGCCAGTCCGTAGAATATCAGTGTCCATGTGTAAACCACCGACATGTGGAAGGCATGTTCAAGTAGTCCTGCGAGTGAGACAAGTACGCCGTTGACGAATATCACGGCAAGCCGGTAGAATGTGTTGCGCATTCCTACATACTTGGCTTGGTTGTGCTCGTCGAGTTCTATCATGTAGAATCCGTCGGCTGATATGTCGTGGGTGGCACTGGCAAATGCCATAGCAAAGAGGAAGAACATGGTGCCTTGAAACCATAATGCTGTGGGCAAGGTGAAGGCAATGCCTGCCAATGCACTGCCCATAAGCAGCTGCATTGTCAGCACCCACCAGCGTTTGGTCTTAAGCAGGTCGATAAACGGACTCCATAGTGGCTTCACCACCCATGGCAGGGCAAGCCAACCTGTATATAGTCCAACCTCTGCGTCGCTCAGTCCCATCTGCATATACATCACAATGGACAGGGCTGTGACAATGACGTTGGGTAGTCCTTCAGCAAAATATAGTGTGGGAATCCATGCCCACGGGTTTGACTTTTTCAATGTTGAATGTTGAGTGTTGAATGTTGAATGGTCGCCGTTGGCGATGTAGAATGATTGAATGTTTAATGTTGAATGTTTAATGTTGAGTGTTGAATGTTGAATGTTTAATGTTGAATAACTTCATTCTTCATTCAAACATTCTTCATCGGCTTGCCGACCATTAAACATTCCACACTCAACATTCCACATTGCGCTCCGCGCAAACAATCTACTTGTAGATTTTTTTTATCTCCGCCCCTCTATAGTAGTGCAGCAGTATCTGGTCGTAGTTGTAGCCATTGGCACCCATCACTGCTGCGCCTATCTGACAAAGACCAACGCCGTGGCCCCATCCGGCACCAATGATATGGAATGTCTGAGGCACACCATCTTCGATGTTCTCTTTGTCCACAACAAATGCGCTACTGTATAGATGGGTCTCGCTTAGTGCGCGACGTATTTCAAGCTCCTTGCCGATGGTGAATGTACGTTCAGAGCCTACAATCTTTAGTCGGCATATGCGTCCGCTGCGTCCACGCTCTACTGGCACAAGGTCGATGATGTCGCCGAAATCTATCTTCAGTTTGTTGGCAATCAGCGTCTTCAACTGCTCCTGTGTATATGTGACGTGCCAACGGTAGAAATCAGTTGTCTCCTGGTCGTAGTCGTTGAGCACCTCAGAGAGTATTTGCTTGTCATTCGTGTTGCAGAACGATTCGGGAGCGGTGCGTATCCATTGTTCGGCATTCTTCTCTACAGTGAGGTCGGGCAACGAGATGTTGGCAGATTCCTTGTTGTCGCAGTTCTTGGCATTATTGGCAATATCCCGCACAGCCACAAGATACGGTTTCTTGATGTTCTCCCAGCAATACTGGAACTCCTCAGTGACACCGCCGCAGCATTTGGAGAAACGTGCGTCGCATATCTCGTTGTCGTTCAGCAGTATCTGTCCTCGTGTGGCATGTATAGCCTGAGCCACTTGTGGACTTGTGGCTTTGGTTATGCCCTGATAGCGCTGGCAATGGTCGTCGGCACACACATCAAAGATGGTGTGGTCCTCGCGGTCGTACCATTTAATAAGCTCGTCATCCTTGCGTATGAACGAGAAGAAGCCGTTGCCACCAGCACCAGTCTGCTGTTTGCGTCGCTGCTCTATTTGTGCGAGTAGCCAGCTGCGCGAGATTACGGCATGTGCCTTGAGCAGTTCAAGACTGGATGTGGCACTCATCTCGCTTGATATGACGCTCTCCAGATACGATTCCACAGGCAATTCATTTATGGCGCATACTTGGTCGGAGTCAACCACAAGGCGCAATGTGCCAAGGAAGGTTTGTGTCTCTTGGCGTTCCCAATGGAAGTTTACACCTATAGTGACATCGTGCAATGAGAACGACGCATCGAGCGATTGCGGGTGGAATGTAAGCTCACGGTATTGGTTGCCGTTCCACAGGATGCCTCCCTCGTGGAATTCCACCACTTGCTCACCCTCAATCATATTGCCCTTTGCCATATAGGGTTTGTTGAGCGAGAAAGATATTTTGGCTCCGCTTACGATACCTACAGACACTAATGGTTGCTTGCCTGCAAAGTGGTGTGTCTGAGACATGCTGTCCTCAGAGCGTGAGCGCAGTTTCTCAATTGTCTCATCAAACTCAGTCTGCTTCATTCCGCACTCCTTCAGAATGTCAAGAGCCTCCTCGGGTGTTATGTTCTCGAAGTCCTCCTGACGTGGAGTGACGATAAATCCCGACATATCCAAAGCACCAGGACTAACAAGTCGTTTGGTGTCACCCTCCATGAAATAACAGTCGGGGCGATGCTTGCTTCGCGGAATGACAACAGAGAGATAGTTGTCGCCGTCGCGCCAAGCCACTATGTTCATCATAGGTTCTGTGTCGCCACCGTGCATAGGCAATGAGGCATATAGTTGACGGAACAGCTGTTCGCCAGTGGTCTGATCGGTGGTGCGTATCACAAACAATGGGATGGCAGTGCCTTTGACAGAAGCCAATTCGCCCTTGCCATCCTTCTTTATTATAATGTCAAGATTGCGGCTGAGTCGTGCCCAGTCGTTCTGCATAGGCAGCTGTCCCGAGCAAATAGCCTGGAAGTGCATGTGGTCGGGGGCTGAAGCACCGCATTTGGGTCCGTTGTAGAACACGGTGAGTGTTGGATAGGCGTTGAGCAGACGGTAGATTTCGCCATAGTTCATGCCTATGCTTTGTGGGCGGTGTGCTCTCAAAGGAATGGTGAAGTGCTGAGGCATGATGGGGTAGGGATTGACAAGCAGGGTGAAATTCTTGTCGATATGTTTCTGCATCTGCTCTTTCGGACGGTTCTGCTCGCATAGGAAGCAAGGACGTTGTGCGATTGACTTCTTGTCGATGCTTGCTCCAGTAGACACAATGCGTGCAGGGTTGAACTGCACTTTCAGTGTAAGTTCACCGCAGCTTAGCTCACGTGTCTTCACGTTCTTCAGGTCGCGGAAGTGGTTGCGTGCGTCTTCCCATACTTCGAGTTGTCGGTTGAAGAAGCGTTGCAGCGAATTGCCTGCAATGTTATCGGCGTTGCCTGATGTGAGTTGTTGGCGTGCGGCAATCTCCAAGGTGCGCAATCTGTCTTTGTAGAGATTGTTGGCATTCTGTCGCTCTATGCTCAGGGCAGCGTCGCTATTGCCGTCCCAGCGGCGGCACAGATACAGTTCGTCGAAGATTCTGCCAATACGATACTTGCGCGAGAAGGCAAGACCGAGGGCATAATCCTCGCCGTAGCTTGTATTAGGGAATTGTATCTGTCGCACGATAGGCGTGAAGAAGGCACGTGGGGCACCGAGTCCGTTTATGCGCAATGCGTTGTTGGGTCCGTTGAGGTCGGTCCACTCACTGTGGTCGATTAGTCCTGGAGGCAGAGTCTCAAGCTGGAAATTGCACATACGGTAGCTACCTATAATCATGGCAGCCCCTTGTCGGTGGAACTCGTCTACTATGCGTTGCAATGTTTGAGGCGAAGAGTAGAGGTCGTCGCTGTCGAGCTGCACGGCAAAACGTCCGCAGCGCATGTCGTCGATAGCCACATTCCAGCATCCGCCTATGCCAAGGTCGGTGCGTTGTGGCACGATGTGTATTAGTCGCTGGTCGTTCTTGGCGATGTCCTCGAGTATCTTGGATGTGCCGTCGGTGGAGTGGTTGTCCACAACAATGACGTTGAACTTGAATGTTGTCTTCTGCGACAGAGCCGACTTCACAGCGTCTGCCACAGTCTTAGCTCTGTTGTAAACGGGTATGACAACAGATGCCTCGTAGCAGAAGTCCTGTTCGCTGAAGTCTGGTTTTACATAGTGTGAGGTGTCAACAGTGGCTCCTATCTTCTCAAGATGTTTTGTTGCAGCCTGTTCCATCTCCACTTGCACCTCGCGGTTGCGCGGGTTAACATAGTCGAATTGCTTCTCGCCACTTTTGCGCAGGTCGGTTTCAATTTGTGTATAAAGATATTCATTAATGTGGAATATCTGCGACTTGCGGCTGATATAAAGGCGGAAATCGTAGAGTCCAGCCCACTTGTAGTCGGGAAGTTGCTGTTTGGCAGCATAGGCATGAAGCAGCGATGCGCGTATGAGCACAAGTTGTCCGAAGTCGAAGTCGTCGCGCACACTGCCTTTCTGGTAGTCGATTACGGGATGACGCTCGGTTGTACCGTCCTTCTTCACATAGCTGTCGGCATATACCATGCCTGCTCCGCTGTCGGTAGCCACACGCAGCATACGCTCAAGGGCATGCAGTCCGAGACTTACGGGAGTGGCTTTCGTGTTGAGCAGAACAAATTCCGCGTCGGTGTTCGCCTCAATGTCAAGCAGTGTCTTGGTTGACGTGAGTCCGTCGGAATAAGACGTGAGTCCGTCGGAATAAATAATGGTGCAGTCTTTCACCTCATCCTCAGCAATATTGCATTCGCCCGATGTGAGAAGACTGATATGTTGTATTGTCTTGCTTTGTCGTAACTCGTGCAGCGTGTCCTTGATTTCGGCGACATCGCTGCAAGGCATAAAGCAGTCTATTTTCTCTCTCATATTTAGTTGTTGTTGTGCAAATCCTTAAGGAATTGCTTTAGCGTAATAATATCAACTTTAGGAAAATCAATTTGTTTCAAGACATTAAAATGATGGTCGTGCGTTACAATATATTTTGCATTGCCAATAATGGCGCAATCTACAAACTTGTTATCATCTTCGTCTGCTTCTATAAGATGGAAAGCGTATGAAGGTGAAATTCGTTTGACGTTTTTTCTATTCAGTATAGCCGTAATAATGAATTCGGAAACTAATGGAGAAATATTTCTTGCCATTACTTCCGAATACTCTTCTATTATCTCGTTTGTAATACAAAGTATATACTTGCCATCCAAAAAGTCTTGCCATACTTTGTAGTATTCATTCTGTGCGGAGATAGCCATTATTAGGCAGTTAGTGTCAAGCACGACATTCATAATCTATCGTTTGTATGGTGTTCTTTCGTGTAGGTTTTCAAAACTATTGTATTTTGCCTGTGTCATTTTTCCATTTTTCCACATGGCATCAATTTCTTCTTTTGCTTTTTTAGCAAAAAAATCAGATATAGCCTGTTTTAAATCGGCTAAAGCCTCTGGGCTTTTCACCCATTGCATCATATTGAGTATATCAATCTGTGCATCATTCAACACTGTTGCTGCCATATTGTTTAGTGTATTTTATTTTACTTTTTTGTATAATAAGCAGTCTGTAGCCTATTATAATGCAAATTTAATGATTTTATTTTAGACGTGAAACAAAATCGTGTAGAAATTATATTTGGTTCATCCGATATTTGGAGTGATGTAAACAGTAGATTCTGTCCAATGATTATACAAAAACAATTAAAAACACCGTATATATTTTCCGAGCCTACGGCATGCTTAAAATTCAGACAAAGCCTTAAAGAGCAAGCTCTCTACGGCTTTATCTGAATTTTAAGCATTGGCACGATGTGCCACTCGGAAAATATATACCCCAGTTCGGGATAAGATTTTGTTCATAAAAAGTTGGTAGTCTCATAAATATTTTGTACCTTTATAGGTA
>CAKQFF010000013.1 GCA_934230685.1 uncultured Prevotella sp.
CCGTCGGCGTCCTTCTTAAACATGTCGATAGTTTGAGATTTCTTATGCAAAACCATCAGTCGGCACTCGTCGCGACGTGTGATGCGGAACGATTCCTTCTCGCCTTTGTCGTTCTCAAACTCACGGTAGATGCTGTGAGGATAGAGTGCAATCTGGTCCTCGGGTAATTTGAATTTAAACTGTGATAACTTCATAGTCCTTCTTTATTATTATTCATCTTCTGTAGTTTCAATTGTCTGCTGGGCGAGCCACTCCTCAAACTGCTTCAGTTCGATGCAGTTCTCCACGCGATAGTCGCCCGAGCGTGTGCGGCAAAGCTCCGTAAGGTAGGCTCCCGAATTCAAGGCCCTGCCTATGTCGCGTGCCAAGGCACGGATATATGTGCCCTTGCCGCATGCCACACGTATCGACATCTGCATCTTCTCGGGGTCGAAACCCAAGAGTTCTATCTCGTCAATGTGTATCTGCTTGGCTTTCAGCTCCACGTCCTGTCCCTTGCGGCGTAGGTCGTAGGCTCGCTGTCCGCTCACCTTGCATGCGCTGAACGTGGGCGGCACTTGCTCTATGTCGCCCTCAAACTGGCGCAACACTTCTTCGATGCGCTCGCGTGTAATGCCGTCGGTGGGATAAGTCTCGTTGACTGGATGCTCCATGTCGTAGCTCGGAGTGGTGGCTCCGAGCTGCAATGTGGCTGTATATTCCTTGCCATGCAACTGGAATTCCTCTATGCGCTTGGTGAACTTGCCTGTGCAGAGTACAAGCACGCCTGTAGCGAGAGGGTCGAGAGTTCCTGCATGACCAACCTTTAATTTCTTCACCCCAAGACGCACGCAGAGACGCTTGCGCACGTATGCCAAGGCGCTGAAACTCGTCATGTCAAGAGGCTTGTTGATGGCGATGACTTCGCCTTTGGTGAAATTCATATTGTCCTTCTTCTGTATTTAGAGCAATGAGCAAACTATTGTCACGGCTCCTGCTATTGCACAGTAGATGCCGAAATAGATGAGTTTGCCTTTCTTCACAATGTTAATCATCCACTTGCAGGCAAGACATCCGCTCACGAATGCGGCGATGAAGCCTACAACAAGCGGCAGAACGCTGATATCGCCGAATGCTTCCTCGCCCTTTGCTGCCTTAAGCACGTCGAGCAACGCCTCGCCAAGGATGGGAGGAATCACCATGAGGAAAGAGAACTGAGCCAGCTTCTCCTTCTTGTTACCAAGCAGCAAGCCTGTGGCGATGGTCGAACCTGAGCGCGACAAGCCGGGAAGTACGGCGCATGCCTGTGCCAAACCGATGATGAAGGCGTCCTTCATCGAGATGTTCTCACGCTGGCGTGGCTTTGCATAGTAAGAGAAGGTGAGCAACGCGGCTGTCAAGAGCAGGCAGCAACCCACAATGAGCAGACCAGAACCGAAGATTTCCTCCACTGTGTCCTTGAAGAACACGCCTACGATGCCGATAGGAATCATCGACACAACGATGTTGAGGAAATATTTTGTCTCGTCGTTCATCTTGAACTTGAAGAGTCCCTTCAATATCCAGTCTATTTCCTTCCAAAGCACAACGAATGTACTCATCACTGTTGCCACGTGTACCAATACTGTGAACGCGAGGTTTTCCTCGCCCTCAATGCCAAAGAGATAAGAGCCAATGGCAAGATGACCACTACTGCTGACGGGCAGATATTCCGTGAGGCCCTGAATAATGCCAAGGACCAATGCTTGTAACCAATCCACTTTCTTTAATTTTTATTGATTATTAATTATTAATTTAAATTTCGCAAGCGAAAGAAGTTAAGAAGTTTTCGCGCCCTACGGTCGCTAAGGAGTTCTTGCTTGCAAGAACTTCTTAACTCCTTTAACTTCTGAAATCTCTGAACTTGCGAAATCTGAGAATCCTAATCTTTCGGTTTACGTATAATCGCATAGATGATGGAGATAAAGCCGAGGAAGCAAACCACCGGCGCTACCTTAATACGGCGCACGCTGAAGATGTCGTTGTCAAACACCGACTCGTCGCTGCCGCCACCACTCATAAGGATGAAACCAAGAATGACAACCAACATGCCCACCGCAATGAGGATGAAGTTGGTCTTGTCGAAAGCATAATTTCTTTTGTCCACGATTTATTTGTTTTAATGTTAAATTTTATACAGGTCTCCTGCCTTCATACGCAAGAACTTGTTCACGGATATTGTCGAGCATATTGCCGTGATGAACAGTCCGAAGAACACCACCACACTAGCTGTTATTGCAAGCACTTCCCAAGTTATCACCTCAAGAATGTCTGGTTCATACATAAATAATGTATATATGGCTCCGCCGAGGGCGCAGCAAGCGAGAAGCGAAGCGAGAAGTCCAAGCGCCATATACCGGCGCACGAAAGGAGCGCGTATGAATCCCCAAGACGCTCCCACAAGTTTCATGGTGTGGATGGAGAAGCGGCGGGCGTAAATGCTAAGGCGCACGGTATTGTTGATTAGCGCGAACGACACTATAGTCAACAGCAGGGCTATAGCAAGCAGCACAATGCTTATCTTGGCGATGTTGCGGTTGACGCTGTCGATGAGGTCTTTCTGGTATTTCACCTCGCTCACCTTGGGATAGTTCTTCAACTCCTTCGAGATATACTGCAACGAGTCGGTATTGGCATAGTCGGCGTTGAGAGTCACCTCTATAGAAGATAGGAAGGGATTGGTGTCGGCAAACTCGCGCGGGTCGGCACCAAGTGTCTGTATGCCTTCGCGCAACGCCTGCTCCTTGCTCACGTAGTCGAGCTTGCAGATGTAGGGTCGCTGTCGCAATTTGGCACAGAACTGCTTTGCCTCACCTGGAGTCATGTCGTCCTGAAGCATCATTGTCACCACGATGTTTTGCTTTACATAGGTCGAGAGATTGCGTGCCGTGAGTACTGAGAACACCACAAGTCCCAACAATACAAGCACCATTGCGGTGCTTATACACAGAGTTACCGCCTGCAATCCTTGACGATTGCCGGACTTTTTTCTTTTCTTTGCCATTTCGAAATGGGTATATTATACCAAATTTCCTGCAAAATAACAAAAAAAAAATGAGATAGTCGAGCGATTAACCACTATTAACACGTATCTTTGCATGTGAAAACAAAACATAGCATTATGTCAACAATTCTCTATCCATCACCCATTGTCGGCCCTATACATAGCCGCCGACTTGGCATCTCGCTTGGAGTGAACGTCAACCCGAGCGACGGAAAGATTTGTACGTTCGACTGTATCTATTGCGAAGTGGGCTACAATGCCCTGCGCCACACATCCACTCCACGTCCTTCGCGCGAGCATATCGCCTCGTGCCTTGAGACCAAGCTTAAGGAGATGAAGCAGGATGGCTCAAGTCTCGACGTGATTACATTCTCTGGCAACGGCGAGCCTACGGGCCACCCCGACTTCCTTGGCATTGTTGAGGACACAATACGTCTGCGCAACGAATATTATCCTGCCGCCAAAGTGTCGGTTCTCACCAACTCTACCCTCGCCCATCGTCCCGATGTTCATCGTGCCCTCATGCTTGTCGACAACAACATCATGAAGCTCGACACTATCGACCCTATATATATAAATAAGGTGGACCGCCCCGTGTCGCCTGCCTACGACGTGGAAAAGATCATTAACGAAATGCAGTCGTTCAACGGTCATTGCATCGTACAGACTATGTTTATGAAGGGCACCGACGACCAAGGACATGACGTGGACAATACTTCCGACCGCTTTGTCACGCCTTGGATTGAGACTCTGCGCCGCATCCGTCCCAGCGAAGTTATGATATATACTATCGACCGCGAGACTCCTGCTACAGGATTGCGCAAGGCTACGCATGCCGAACTTAATGAAATACGCGACCGTGTGGCGGCTGAGGGCATTGAATGCATTGCGGCTTACTGAAAAAACAAGAGACCTATTGTTTTGCAAAAATAAAATTGAACAATTAGTTAATGATGAATTTATTTCTTAACTTTGCAGATATAGTCTTAAAACATACATCAATAAAGATATGAAAACAATCAACACACGCCGCTCCATACGCAAGTATTCCGACCGTAATGTGAGCGATGAGCTTCTCAACCGCCTCCTCGCCGAGGCAATGCGCACACAGACAATGGGCAACCTGCAGTTCTACAGCGTTGTAGTTACACGCGACAGCGAGATGAAGCAGCGTCTTGCTCCTGCTCATTTCAACCAGCCTATGGTCACTTCGGCTCCTGTGGTGCTGACATTCTGTGCCGACACACGCCGCACATCCATTTGGGCTGACAACCGCCAAGCCGTGCCTGGCTACGACAATCTGCTGTCTTACCAGAATGCCGCTACCGACGCTTTGCTCTTCTGCCAGACTTTCTGCAATCTTGCCGAAGAAGAAGGACTCGGTCTTTGCTTTCTTGGCACCACCGTTTATATGCCTCAGATGATTATCGACACGCTTAAGTTGCCGCGTCTTGTAATGCCTGTAGCCACTATTACGCTCGGTTGGCCCGACGAGGAGCCTCAGCTCACCGACCGTCTGCCACTCGAAGCCATCATGCACCACGAGACTTACACCGACTATACCCCCGAGAGCATCGACCGTTTCTTTGCCGAGAAGGAGGCCTTGCCCGAGAATAAGGAGTTTGTGGAAATCAACCACAAGCAGACTCTCGCACAGGTGTTCACCGACTGTCGCTACACCAAGAAGGACAACGAGGCTATGTCAGCAGGACTGTTGGAGACGTTGAAGAAACAAGGATTCATGTAATTCAAGCAACTGACTTATGCCCAAATCACTTTCGCTTTACGAGCTGAACACTCTTGTGTCGTCGGTAATAGCTATCGACTTGCCCGATGAGTATTGGGTAGAAGCCGAACTCTCGGAGACACGCGAGGTGCGCGGCCATTGCTACATGGAACTTGTAGAGAAGGATGAGCTGAGCAACACTCCCATAGCACGAGCCTCAGCCAAGTGTTGGGCTTCGCGATGGTCGATGTTGCGCCCTATGTTTGAGCGCGTCACAGGTCAGCGTCTTCATGCCGGCATGAAGGTTATGTTGCGTGTAAAAGCTCAATTTCATGCTGCATACGGGTTCTCGTGGATTGTGAGCGACATCAATCCTGAGTACACAATGGGCGACCTCATGCGCCGCCGCCAGGAGATTATACGACAATTAAAGGCTGATGGAGTGTTCGACTTGCAAAAGAATCTGCACCTTTCTCCTTTCGCCCAAAGCATTGCCGTAGTATCAAGCGACGGGGCTGCGGGATATGGCGACTTCTGCCATCAGCTCTCCGACAACCAATATGGATATGCTTTCCACGTGGAGCTTTTTGCTGCTACCATGCAAGGCGAGCAGGTGGAACAGAGCGTTATCGTTGCTCTCAACCGCATCTACGACAGACAGGAAGATTTTGACGCTGTAGTGATAATACGTGGCGGAGGTGCCACAAGCGACCTCTCGGGTTTCGACACTCTCGCTCTTGCCGAGAATGTTGCCAACTTCCCCCTGCCCATTATCACAGGCATAGGCCACGACCGCGACGAGAGCATTCTCGACATGGTGGCCAATACAAGGGTGAAGACTCCTACTGCCGCTGCCCAACTGCTCATCGACAATGTCTCACGCACAGATGCCTTGATTGAGCAGCTGCGCCAGCGCATTGTGCTCACCACCCAACAACGAATGCAGACCGAACGCTTGCGCATGAAGTCGGTGGCTGAGCGCATTCCTGTGCTTTTCTCGCTTGTCAGCGTCAGGCAACAGTCGCTCGTCGACTCGCTGTCCCAACGCATATTGGCCGCTGTCTCACGACAGACCGACAATGCCAAACTGCGCATCGAACGCCTTGAGACAAGACTTGCCGACACCGTGAACCGCCGCCTTACCACAGAACAGCACCGTCTTGCTCTCCTCACCCAACGTATAGAGGCCGAAAACCCTGAACGCTTGCTTAAGCGCGGCTACAGTATCACTACCTATGAGGGACGTGCCGTGCGCGATGCTTCCACGCTGCCTAAGGGTGCCGAGGTGGAGACACGTGTCGAGATAGGAAGCTTTAAGTCAAGAGTGGAATAAAACAGAGTTTAACAACATCACATTAAAGAAACAATTATGCCACGCGAATTAAAATACGAGACTGCAATGCGCCAACTTGAGGACATTGCCGCAAAAATGGAAAACGGCGAACTCGACATCGACTCGCTGTGCGAACAACTCAAGACTGCACAGAAACTCATTGCGCAATGCAAGGACAAACTGACGAAAACCGACGCTGAAATAAACAAAATTCTAAAGTCAGCTGAATGAGTTTTGAGTTTTGCATTTTATATGAACCAAAAATAAAGCAGAAAACAGTTGGCAGTCTGTCTTTTTATTAGTACTTTTGCCCTTAAGAAAATAGTAATAAATTATTCATTCTTAATACAGATAATGTTATGAAGAATATCGCATGGTCTGAGTTGTCTTTCGGATATATGCCGACAGACTATAACGTACGCTGTTGCTACCGCGACGGCAAGTGGGGCGAGATTGAAGTTTGCTCCGACGAGTATTTGAAACTCCACATGGCTGCCACCTGTCTGCACTACGGCCAGGAGGCTTTCGAGGGACTTAAGGCTTACCGCTGTCCCGACGGCAAGGTGCGCGTGTTCCGTATGGACGAAAACGCCAAGCGTCTGCAGTCTACTTGCCGTGGCATCATGATGCCTGAGTTGCCTACTGAGCTTTTCGAGGAAATGGTGAAGAAGGTGGTGCGCCTCAACCAAGAATACATTCCTACCTACGAGAGCGGCGCAACTCTCTACATCCGTCCGTTGCTCATTGGTACTTCGGCTCAGGTGGGCGTACATCCTGCCTCAGAGTACATGTTCATTATCTTCGTCACACCAGTTGGACCATACTTCAAGGGTGGTTTCTCAAGCAATCCTTACGTTATCATACGCGACTTCGACCGTGCTGCTCCTCTCGGCACTGGTATATATAAGGTGGGCGGTAACTATGCTGCAAGCCTCAAAGCCAACTCTATTGCCCACGCCAAGGGCTACGCCAGCGAGTTCTATCTCGACTCTAAGGAGAAGAAGTATGTCGACGAATGTGGCGCTGCCAACTTCTTCGGCATTAAGAACAACACTTACGTTACTCCGAAGTCGTCGTCAATCCTTCCGTCTATCACCAACAAGAGTCTCATGCAGATTGCCGAGGACCTCGGCATGACCGTTGAGCGTCGTCCTATCCCAGAAGAGGAACTCGACACATTCGAGGAGGCAGGAGCATGCGGCACAGCTGCTGTTATCTCGCCTATCTCTCATCTCGACGATATGGACACTGGCAAGGTTTACAACTTCGGCGACAAGCCAGGTCCTTGGTCAACCAAGCTCTACAACACTCTGCGCGGCATTCAGTACGGCACAGTAGAGGATAAGCACGGTTGGACTACTGTTGTGATTGAATAATCCCCTGATTTTCATTTAGCAATAAAATATAAAAAGTCAGGCAATCAACAAAGCACCGAATAGTAGATTTGTCGATTGCCTGACTTTTTTGTGTTTATAAAAAAAGGCTTGGAAATATCAGTTCACCCGATATATCCAAGCCTTATTAATATTTATTGTTATTAGAACTTCGCCATTTTTATAGCGTCAATGGCACACTCGTCGCCCTTGTTGCCATACTTGCCACCGCAACGGTCGAGAGCCTGCTGCTTGTCGTTTGTTGTGAGCAAGCCATAGATGATAGGTATCTCGCTTGTGGTGTTAAGGCGGGCGATGCCATAGGTCACACCCTGACAGATATAGTCGAAGTGAGGAGTCTCGCCACGAATCACGCTACCAAGGATGATCACAGCGTCATAACCGCCATGGAGCACCATCTGATGAGCGCCATATACAAGCTCAAAGCTTCCCGGCACGGTTTTCACATGGATATTCTCGGGCAAAGCGCCATGCTTCTCAAGAGTCTTCACGGCTCCGTCGAGCAGCGCACCGGTGATTTCCTGGTTCCACTCTGCCACAACAATGCCGAAGCACATGTTGCTTGCATCAGGAATTGACGAAAAATCGTATTCAGAGAGGTTGTGTTGTGCTGTTGCCATAGTGCCTTATTACTTTTCTGCTACACGTTCGATGTACTTGTCAATCTCAGAAGACTGAACCACCTGGGCGTTCACATACTTCTTCTTAACGTCCTGATAGATCTTCAGAGCCTCGTCGTTCTTCTTCTGGCTCTCAAGGAGCTGACCTGCCTGAATGAGGAATGTAGGAGAGAGACTGTTGTTTGCTCCGTCCTCTGCCTTGCTGTCGGCCATGTCGGCAGCCTTCTTCAAGGTGCTGATAGCCTTGTCCACATTGCCTGTGTTGGCGTAAGCGTTGCCGAGGGCAGCCACAGCCGACGGGCTGATCATAGCGTCGCTCTTGGTAGAGAACTTCTCAAGATAAGCCACAGCATCGGTCCACTTGCCAAGATTGGCGTAGCAGAGACCTGCATAAAGGTCGGCAAGGTTGGCAGCGTCTGTGCCACTATAGTCGCTTGCTATCTTCACGAATCCGGCATAGCCAGCGCCGTCGCCGTTGAGAGCCTTGTCAAACTGCTCCTGATTGAAATACTGCTGTCCCTTGGCAAGAGCTGTGCTTGCCTTGTCCTCGCGCGGAGCCTGAACATAAGCCTTGTAGACGAGCAGACCGGCGATAACAACTACCACTGCCACAACGGCAATGAGTATCTGCTTCTTAAACTTGATGAAGAATGCCTCTGTGGTGCTGGAGCTTTCAACATGGGAATTAGCTCCAAAGTCAATTTTGTTTGTCATTTATTTGTTTTGTTTTTAATTTCAGATATATACACAAAATGTGTGGCAAAATTACTCAATTTATCTCACATACTGAAATTTATACTACCTTTTTTTCTTTTTTCAATAATAAATGGGGTAACTTTGCAAATGCTTGGCTCAATGCCAGCCAACCCACTTTGCATTACACATAGATTATTTCTACAGATGATACTGAAAAAAATATCCATACTCAACTTCAAGAACATACGCGAAGCCTCGCTTGAGCTGTCGCCCAACCTCAACTGTTTTCTCGGACACAACGGCGAGGGCAAGACCAATCTGCTCGACGCCGTCTACTATCTGTCGTTCTGCAGAAGCGCGTTCAACCCTATCGACTCGCAGATTATCACCCACGATCAGGACTTCTTTGTCATCGACGGCATTTATGAGAATGAGGACCATGACCCTGTCTCGATTTATTGCGGAATGAAGCGCGGCACAAAGAAGCATTTCAAGCGCGACAAAAAGGAATACAAGCGACTCTCGCAGCATATCGGCTTGATTCCTCTCATCTTCGTGTCGCCTGCCGACCAGACTCTCATTGCCGGTGGCAGCGAGGAGCGACGCCGACTGATGGACGTGGTTATCTCGCAGTACGACAATGGCTATATCGAGGCACTGAACAGCTACAACAAGGCTCTGCAGCAGCGCAATGCCTTGCTTAAGATGGACGACGAGCCCGACTCTGCACTTCTCGACATCTGGGAGCAGGAGATGGCGCGCCATGGCGAGCGCATCTTTCAGGCACGGCAGGAATTTGTGGAGCGACTGATTCCAGTGTTCCAGAACATCTATCACCATGTGTCCGACGGACATGAGGAGGTTTCATTAAAATATGTGTCGCATGCCCAGCGCGGAGCCTTGCTCGACGTTATCCAGCGCGACCGATTCAAGGACAGAGCTGTGGGATATTCCTTGCACGGTGTCCACCGCGACGACTTGGAGATGATGCTTGGCGGCTACCAGATGAAGCGCGAGGGTTCGCAGGGACAGAACAAGACTTTTGTGCTTGCCCTTAAGCTCGCACAGTTTGACTTCCTGCGCCGCACAGCCTCACAAACCACTCCCCTACTCCTGCTCGACGATATATTCGACAAACTCGACGCTCATCGTGTGGAGCAGATTGTGAAACTTGTGTCGGGCGACGGATTCGGACAGATATTCATCACCGACACCAACCGCGACCATCTCGACCAAATTCTTCGAAATGTGAGCTACGACTATAAACTGTTTGATGTGGAGGGAGGAGAAATAAAATGTTCAGACGTGAAGTGAAATCCATCAGCGACCTGCTGAATATGTATCTGCGCCGCGAGGGACTGGAGACTCCCTTGCTTCAGAAGCGCGCCATTGCCGCATGGGACACTCTCATGGGACCGACTATCGTGCGCTACACCGGCGACAAATACATCAAGAACCAAACGATGTTTGTGAAAATAACAAATCCTGCCCTTCGCCAAGACCTGTCGATGATGCGCACCAAGATTGCGCAACGCATCAACCAGGCCGTGGGAAGCCAGGTGATTGTGGACATAAGGATATATTAGCGCGTCAAGGCTATCGGGGCCCGTTCAGCCTATCACCTCGTCCATCCTTATGTCGTGCTCGTCGGTGGGAATGCTCTCCACCTTTTGGAACGGGAAACAGATACCTATCTTATAAGCCTGGGGGATAAGCGGAAGAAAGCGGTCGTAATAGCCTTTGCCGCGCCCAATACGGTTGCCCTCCTGGTCGAAAGCCACGCCGGGAACAACGGCAAGGTCGATATCGGCATAGTCGTCGTACACCTCGCCTTTGGGCTCCATAATATTGTAAGCCCCAATGGCAAGATCCGACGGACCAGTATAGCGTCGCAATTCCATCGTTCCCTCTCCCGTAACACGTGGCAGCAGAATCGTCTTGCGGCTCATAAGCAGCGAGTCTACAAGAGTGTGCGTGTCCACCTCGTCGGGCAGAGAATAGTAAAGCATAACGGTTTTAGCGTCTTTCAGTCGGCCATGCGACAAAAGACGCTGAACAACCGCAAACGACATTTCATGCAATTCCTGCCGTGTGAACTGTCGTTTGCGGTTTTTTATTTCTTTGCGGAGTGTTGACTTTTCCAAGATTATATATTGATTTAATCCTTGTTACTTCTTCTTTTTCCCCTTTGCTCCCACCACCGGTTTCTTCGGGAAAGCCGCATTGTTCTTAAACACCTGCAAAGCAGCCCTAACCGTGGGATCATCCTGATTGATATATTCCGTCCAGGCCTGCTCGTCGAGCATGTTGTATATGATGCGCGAGTTGATATAGCGGTCAAGCAGCTTGTGCGACTTGCGTATCATCAGGTTGCGGCGTTTCAGACCGTTCTTGTCGGCAAAAGCAGCAAACTGCTCCACCAAGCCCTGGCCTGCAAGATAATGCGACAGCTCCATCATGTCCTTGTAGGTGCTGAGCTTCGGACGGTTGTTGTCGGTGTAGTTGAAGGCATACTGAAGGATGAGTCCCGACATGGCTGCCTGCTTGTAGTAGGAAGTCATTCCGAGCGTGTCCTCAGCCACAAAGATGTCGGGCGTAATGCCTCCGCCACCATATATCACTCGTCCGATGCCTGTGTGATAAGCCGGACCCGTGTGCTTGATACTGTCCTGCGAGAAGAACTCTCCATGCTGGTAGCGTGTGAGAAGGTCGTTCTCGTAGTCCTGGTTATCGCCTGGCACAAACGGCTTCTGTATGCAACGTCCCGAAGGAGTGTAGTAGCGGGCAATGGTGAGACGTATCATCGAGCCATCGGGGAAGCCCAACTGCTGCTGCACAAGTCCCTTGCCAAACGAGCGGCGGCCTATGATAGTGGCACGGTCGTTGTCCTGCATGGCACCGGCAAATATCTCGGATGCCGATGCCGAAGCCTCGTTGATAAGCACCACAAGCGGAATCTTCTGATATGAGCCATGGCCGTCGGACGTGAAGTCCTTGCGTGGCGACTTGCGTCCCTCCATATACACGATGAGCTTGTTCTTAGGCAGGAACTCGTTGGCCATCTGCACGGCAGGGTCCATATAACCTCCTGTGTTGTCGCGCAGGTCGATCACGAGGTTGGAGAATCCCTCCTGCGACAACTGAGCCAGAGAGATGAGCAACTCGGGATACGTGGTCTCGCCAAAACTCTTAATCTTGATGTAGCCCGTGTTGTCGTCGAGCATGTATGTGGCAGCAATGCTCTTCTGCGGAATGTCGCCGCGAGTCACGGTGAAGTACTTCACAGCCTTCTGTCCGTAGCGCACCACTCCTATCTTCACCTTAGTGTCCTTAGGACCTTTCAGTCGGGTCATTGCCTCGTCCTGAGTGACTATCTTGCCCACAAAGGGCTTGCCGTCTACGCTCACAATCTTGTCGCCGGCAAGCAATCCCGCACGCTGTGCCGGACCGTTCTTCACAACGTTCTGCACGTGTATGGTGTCCTTGCGTATAGTGAACTCTATGCCCACTCCCGAGAACGAGCCTTTCAGCTTGTCGGTCTCCGACTGCGCGTCCTTTGCACTAATATATGCCGAATGCGGGTCGAGGTCGGACAATATCTGCGGTATTGCCATGTCTACAAGCGAGTCGATGTTCACCTTGTCAACATACTGGTCGTCGATGATGTGCAGCAGGTTGGACAGGCGGTTGGAGCCTGAATTGATAATGTTGAGTCGGTTGCCCGAGAAATGATTTGCGTAGAATGTGCCGATGAGTATGCCTATGACCACGCATAGAGCCATAAGCAACGGCATAAACCTGTTAGTCTTATTCCCTTTCATAATCGTCTGGGTTTAGATATTTTACTTCTATATTGGCGCGTTCAAGTAGGTCGATGCCGTCGGTCAGGCGGTATTTCTCGGCATAAATCACGCGCTTGATGCCCGACTGGATGATAAGCTTGGCGCATTCGATGCAGGGCGACGCCGTGACATACAGAGTGGCGCCGTCGCTGTTGTTGGAACTGCGTGCGAGCTTGGTTATGGCGTTGGCCTCAGCATGGAGCACGTATGGATGGGTGACATTGTTCTCATCCTCACACACGTTCTCAAATCCGCTCGGCGTGCCGTTGTAGCCGTCGCTTATTATCATCTTGTCCTTCACCACCAAGGCACCTACCTTGCGGCGTTGGCAGTAGCTGTTCTCTGCCCATATACGAGCCATGCGCAGATAGCGCAGGTCGAGATGGAGCTGCTTCTGTTCCTTGTCGTTATTGCTCATAATTCAACCATTTTGTAGGTTTGAATATTCTGTTCTTTCTATCTCTTTATTCCTGTTCGCTCCAACAGGGCGTCGATGGTCGGCTCCTGTCCGCGGAAACGCTTATAAAGGGTCATTGGATGTTCGGTACCACCCTTCGAGAGGATATTGTCGCGGAAGCTCTGTGCCGTCTTCTGGTCGAAGATGCCGTTCTTCTTGAACACGCTGAAGGCATCGGCGTCCAACACCTCAGCCCACTTGTAGCTGTAGTAGCCGGCAGCATATCCTCCCGCCATGATGTGCGAGAACTGTGTGGTCATGCAGGTGTCGGGCAACTGCTTGGTCACCATCGCCTTCTCCCAGGCTTGCTTCTCAAACGGGATGATGTCGTCCTTGAACTCCTCCTTCTTGGTGTAGTAGGCCATGTCGAGCAGTCCGAAGCTCACCTGTCGCAGACATGCGTAGGCTGCCATGAAGTTGCGGCTGCGCACAATGCGCTCTATAAGCTCGTCGGGCATTGGCTCTCCAGTCTGATAATGGAAGGCGAAGGTGCGCAGGAACTCTTTCTCCACCGAATAGTTCTCCATAAACTGCGAGGGCAACTCCACGAAGTCCCACCACACATTGGTGCCGCTAAGACTCTCGAAACGTGTGTTGGCAAACATTCCATGGAGCGAGTGGCCGAACTCATGCAGGAATGTCTCCACCTCGCCAAGCGTGAGCAAGGCGGGCTTCTCGGCTGTTGGCTTGGTGAGATTCATCACCACACTAACATGAGGACGCACGTTCACACCCTTGCGGTCGATCCATTGTCCCTGAAACTCCGTCATCCATGCTCCTCCCTGCTTGCCCTTGCGCGGATGGAAGTCGGCATAGAACACGGCAAGATAAGAGCCGTCCTTGTCGAACACCTCGTAGGCTTTGACGTCGGGATGGTAAACCTGAATGTCCTTCGACTCCTTGAACGTAATGCCATACAGCTTGTTGGCCAAGCCGAACACTCCGTCTATCACCTTCGACAACTCGAAATATGGGCGCAGCATCTCGGCGTCGAGATTATACTCGCGCATCTGCAACTTATGTGAATAATAGCCAAAGTCCCACGGCTCCACCTCAAAGTCGTCGCCCTCTATCTGCTTTGCCTCGCGCTCTATTGCCTTCACCTCCTCAATGGCTGTGGGCTTATAAGCGTCGATAAGGTCGTTGAGCAGTTTGTATACGTTGTCGGCATTCGACGCCATGCGATGTACGAGCACATAGTCGGCATAAGTGTCATAGCCAAGTAGCTGGGCTATCTCGCGGCGCAGGTTCACCAGTCGCTTGCAAATATCGAGGTTGTTCTCGGCATTGTCGTGGGTTCCCTCGGTGTTGCGTGCCATATAGAGCTGCTTGCGGAGTTCGCGCTGTGTGGAATAGGTCATGAATGGCGAATAGCTCGGATAGTCGAGTGTGAAGAGCCATCCCTGCTTGTCGGCCTCCTTAGCTGCAAGCGCGGCAGCCTCACGTGCTGTGTCGGGCAGTCCGTCGAGCTGAGCCTCGTCGGTGATATTAAGTGTGAATGCCTTGTTCTCCTTCAACAGGTTCTGCGAGAACTGCAACGAGAGCATGCTTGCCTCCTCGGTCAGCTTGCGCAGCTTCTCCTTGCCCTCCTCGTCGAGCAAGGCACCCGAGCGCACAAAACCATCGTAGGAGTTGTCGAGAAGCATCTGCTCCTCGGGTGTGAGCTCGCGATGATGCTCATATACATACTTCACCCGCTCAAACAGCTTGCGGTTAAGCTTCACGTCGTTGGCGTGCTTGGTGAGTATCGGACTCATCTTCTGTGCCAAGGCATCAAGCTCGTCGCATGTCTCGGCACTCATCATGCACGAGAACACGGTGGAGACACGCGAAAGAAGGTCGTAGTAGTTCTCGCCATTCTCATTGTCCACACGCACAATGGTATTCTCGAATGTAGGCTCTGCCGGGTCGTTCACGAGCTTCTCTATCTCCTCGTCGTCACGGCGGATTCCCTCAAGAAACGCCTCCTCATAGTCTTCTATACGGATGCGGCTGAAGGGTACTGTATCATGTGGGGTGTTGTAAGGTTCAAAAAACGGATTTTTTCTCTCCGGAGCGTTTGTGTTATTTTCCAACATACTAATTCTGAAAAAATGTGATATATCAGTTGCAAAATTACGCAAAATATCAGAAACGTGGATGATGCTGGTTTATTTTAACTTATATTATAAGGTGGGATTAAAGGCTCGTGCCGAGCATACGAAAAGAGCGGCACTTTCACCACGAAAGTACCGCTCACACTATTCTACCAATACTTATAAACTAAGTCGTATTAATATTAACATAAATATTTTATTTTGTCAGTGTCACACTGATGGTCCAAGTTTTTGTCTTGCCGTCAGCCGCCTTCACCAAATATTTGTGAGGCGTAGACCAGTCGGCAGGAACTCCAAGCTTTGGAGAACCATCTACTGGAGACATTACTGCTGCTGTAGATATGTCCACAGCCACAACGATGTTGTTGATGTTCACACCGTTCTTCTCTGCTTCAGAGAAGTTTGTCGGCACTTTGAACTGCAAGGCACATGTTGCCGCTTCATTGTCGATGACCTGTCCAGTGCGCTGGAGCTGCTTCTGAATAACCTGCTGCTCGCCGCTGGCATTTATTTTATTGTCACCCTTATAACGATACCAAGCATATCCTGCTGTGATGTCGTTGCCATCGTAAGTGCCAAGCTCTTCAAAATTGCTCTCCAAGCAAGAAGTGCAGCTGAGAGCCATGACAAACATGGCGATTATGAATTTTAATATTTTCATATTTTTCTTTTTTTTATTTTTTAGTTAATTACCATCCCTCGTTCTGGTCGTGGTCGAGGTCGTAAGCCTCACGTGTGTCAAGGAAGCCCTGGCTGATTGGGAACAGATAACGCTTTGTAGTGAAGTTGCGGTTGGCACTGTTGAGGAGAGTAACCTGGTTGATGAGCAACTGACTGCGGTCGCGCGAAATCTCAATCTTGTATACTGGGCGGTCGAGGTCGTAGATAATATCGCCAGCCTCACGTCCATTGTTAGCAAAGCCACCATACTTGCCCCAACGCAGATAGCTGAAGTAGATGTCGCCATTCTCGTTGGCCATCTCCACACGACGCTCGCGGATGTAGTCTGCCCAAGCCTCCTTCTCTGTTGTGGCTGTAGACGGAGCAATCTTGCCATGCTTAACACGTGTAGCGTTGAGAGCAGCAACAGCGTTTGTCACGTCCTTCTTCAAGAGATAAGCCTCTGCAAGGTTCATGTAAGCCTCGCCTGTGCGGCACATATCATAGTGAAGCTGCACCTGGCAGTCGAAGTAAGCGCGTGGCTCTGGATTCTCGATGTTCGACTTGCGCCAATAGTAACCGGTTGTGGTATTATACCAGCCACCGTCCTCCTTGTCGCGCACGCCCATTGAGCAGTTGCCACCGAGGTTGGTCTCCACAGTCTCGCCAATCCATGTTGTGCCGTCATAAGCAATTGACGAAGCGAAACGTGCGTCGCGGTTGCTGTACATCAACTCAGAGAGGTTGCGTGTAGAACCTTCCTTCAGCTTGTCATAACGCAAGTTTGTAGGATATGCGCTGTTGAGCTGAGAGAAGTCCTGAGGTGTAGGTATACGGCGAAGGTTGCCATTCACCTGCTCGTAGGAATCAACCTGTCCTGCCTCTGTAACAGAGTTCGGGTCGAGCTTCTCCACATTCTCCTTATACTGCGATGTCTCATACCAAGGCAGAGCCTCGCCAGTCTTCTCGTCGGTCACAAGATACTGGTCAACCAAGTCCTGTGTCGGGAAATAGATTGCCCATCCCTCGAATGTGCGACCGTTAGGGTTCTTGAAGAGTGTTGGCGACTTTGAGTTCACGCAATCGTCCTGCGCAATGTTTGGATAAGTGCGGATAAGCTCCTCGTAGTTGCCAATCTTGGTGTTTGCCTTAAGGCGGTAGTAGCCCCAAAGAATCTCGGCGTTGTTCTCGTCGGTCTCATTGAAGAGTCCGCCGTAGTTGTCGCTGAGTGAGCAGTTGGCTGTCACGTCCTTGGCATATGTAATGGCCTTGTCGATGTATGAGGCATTCTTTGTGTAGGCATAAGCTGTAAGGTAAGCACGGCTCAACAATACCTCAACGGCATACTTTGTAGGTTCGCCAGGCTGTGCTGTTGTAGGCATAGCTGAAACAGCAGCCTCAAGATCCTCAAGCACATACTGATAGCTTTCCTCAACCGACTTTGTCATAGGTATTGTGGCCTTATCCTCGTCGCCAGTGGCGATTACCTCGCGCATAGGAACGAAACGTCCCATCTTGCGGGCCTGGTCGAAGAACACAAGTCCGCGGAGCAGACGACCCTTGGCTATAACCTCTGCCTTTTCGCCCTCAGTCAATGTAGTTGACTCCTGAGCCTTCTTGATGATGAGGTTGCAACGGCGAAGGAGTGAGTAACGGTTGATGCCGAAGTCGGTGTCTCTTGAAATACCCAACTCTGTGGCTATTCCGTCGATGCCCTCGCCTACCTGCGAGCATTTTATACCGTTAGGTGTACGTGCTTCCCATCCTACACATGTTGAGTTGCCCGTATACATAGTTATTACGCTCTCGTATGTAGCGTTGATGAACGCATCGGCAGTAGCCTTTGAACCCCACACAGTAGCTTCGTCAAAAGTCGTTGTCGGATGGGTGTCCAATGTATCTTGGCAGGATGTGGCACCCAATGCGAGAATGCCAAACAATCCTATCTTTATAATATTATTTTTCATACTTTTTTTAGAATCCTAAGTTTAAAGTGAATGCAAGTACTCGCTCTACTGGATAGCCATAGTTCTGTGCAGAGGCATTCTCCGGGTCAAGTCCGAACTTGGTTGCTTCAGAGATCGTGAAGATGTTCTGGCCTGAGAGACCCACCTTTGCACGTGTGAGCCATGCCACACCGCGGAGCAGAGAGTGCTTGAAGTCGTAGCCGAACTGGAAGTCCTTCATACGCAGATAAGCACCGTTGATAAGCCAGAAGTCGCTCGACTGATAGTTGTTGTTCGAGTTGAGACCTGTGTTTGCCATAAGGCGCGGATACTTGGCTCCGGTGTTGCTCGGTGTCCAAGTGTCGGTCTGATAGTCGAAGGCAACTGGCAATGTACCTGCCTGACCTGTCTGCATAGCTGCTGAGCCTGGGATGTACATACCGAAGTTTGTAGAGCCTTGGAACAGCATGCTGAGATAGAAGCCCTTGTACTGGAAGTTCATGTTGATACCGAACTGTCCGCGTGGCATGGAAGACTTGCCGAGACGACGCTGGTCGCCACCGTCAATCTTACCGTTACCGTTGACGTCCTGATACTTGATGTCGCCTGCTGTCAGGTAGCCTGAGTTCAAAGAACTTGGGATGCCAACGCTGTTGAGCACATCATCAGCACTTGCATAGTAGCCCTTCTGCTGCTGGGTGCGTGTGTAAGGGTTCATGTATGAAGCCTCCGACTCGCTGCGGTTAAGAGCCCAAAGCTGGTCGAAATATGTGAAGTTGCCCGAGATGTCATACTTCAAGTCGCCAATGTTGCTGCGCCATCCAAGCTGGATTTCCCAACCCTCGCGACGGTATTCACTGTCTGACTTAACCTTAGGCAGTCCGATACCAATGGATGTGTTGAGATAGCTTTCGCCAGTGGGCGACTGCAAGTAACCCTTGGTTGAATAGTAGAAGTAGTCGAACGAACCATAGAGACGGTTGTCAAGCGAAGCGAAGTCGAAACCGATGTCTGTCTGGCGTGTGGTGTACCATGTAAGGTCGGGTGAAGGCAGACTGCCCTCAGAGAATCCCGGCACATACTTGCCGTTGATTACATAAGCCTGGTTGTTAAGGCCGTAAGAAGTGAGGTAGGCAAAGCGGCCTGCGCTGCTGTCGAGACCTGTCTGACCATAAGAAGCACGAAGCTTCAATGAGTTGAAGATGTTCTTCTCAACAAGGCTCTTCATGAACTTCTCCTCTGTCACAACCCATCCGAGTGCGCCACTATAGAAAGCGCCCCAACGATGACCCGGTGCAAAATAGTCGGAACCGTCGTAACGGATGCTTGCCTCTGCATAGTACTTGTTGGCATAGTTGTACTTCAACTGGCCAATCCATGCTGCGCGTCCGAGTTCTGACTCCGAACCGCTGTTAGTCATATCATTGGCAGGACCTACGCCCATCTGGTCGATAGGGAAGTCATAGCCTATACGGGTAGCACCGTAAGACTCACCCTTCTCATAATACTGCTCAAAACCGCCGAGAGCCGAGATGTTATGCTGACCGAACGTGTTGGCATATTCAAGGAAGGCCTGGTTGGTGTACGAGTAGCCTGTACCCGAGGTGTGCGAGAGCTGCGGCTTGTTGGCATACTGTGCCACATCCGAATCCCAGTCGTACTGAGCGGCATCCTTACGCCAGTTCTTGTATGTCTCGCCATAGTAACGGTAGTTGCTTGCAAGGCGCACCTTCAATCCGTCTACCCAAAGGCACGACCAAACGAGTTCGCCCTTACCGTTAATCACGTTGACGATGCTGCGCTGATAACCAGCGTCGCTTGCTGTCTCGGCAACAGGGTTATCGGTTACGTTGTAAGGCAATCCAAGGCTGTTCACACCCGGTATCATCGGCGACTTGTCGTTAATGTGAGAGAACACATTATAGTAGCTGCTTGATGTAGAAGTGTAAGGGTGCTCCTGATGCTGGCGATAGCCGTCGAGGGCTGCGTTCACCTGCAATCCGAGAGCCTTGATGGTGGCAGACTCTGCCAAGCGGAATGTGGTACGCTTCATCCAGTGGTTGTTGCTGCGATAGAGCGAGTTCTGGTCGATGTGTCCCAATGATACATAGAACTGGTGAACGTCGTTACCGCCAGTCAATCTTACTGTATGCTTTGACTGCGGTGCCCAATCCTTCAATACGAGCTTGCGCCAGTCGGTATCGCTGAAGTTGAGAGGATCGCTTCCGTCGCGCATCTTCTGTATATCCTCAGCAGAGTATACAGGATTTTCCTGTCCGTTGAGCAAGTCGTTGTTCTTTGCGATGTTAGCCCACTCGGCACGCTCATAAGAGTGCATCTTCTCAGGCCAAATACTCGGCTGCGAGAACGACATATTGAAGTCGTAGTCGATGCTCACGCGTCCGCTCTTACCGCGCTTGGTCACGATCTGCACGATACCGTTGGATGCACGCGAACCGTAGACAGCTGTAGCCGAAGCGTCCTTAAGGATTGACATCGACTCAATGTCGTCGGGAGAAAGGTTGCGGAAGTCAACTACAGAGCGCACAACACCGTCGATGACGTACAATGGGTCGCCACCGCCACGGATACTGATTGAAGGTGCTGAGTTGATACCGCCACCACTTGCCTGCACGATAAGGCCTGGTGAACGTCCAGCAAGGCCCTGTGCGATGTTGGTGACAGGAAGATTCGACATTTCGTCGGCCTTTACGGTAGATACAGAAGCGATCAAGTCGCGCTTCTTTGAGCTACCATAACCCACAACAACGAGTTCTTCGAGTGAATGAGAGTCTTCTGTAAGTGTAATTTCTGTCTCACGTCCTGCTGCAAGCTTCACCTGCTTAGAGTTGAAACCGATGTAGGTCACGGTGACAGTGGCATTAGATGATTTTGCGTTGAGTGTGAAGTTACCGTCAATATCGGTAACGGTCACATTCTGTGTTCCATTTTCTGTAATCGAGGCACCGATGATAGGGTCGCCATTGGCATCTACCACCTTACCTGAAAGTTTGATCGATTTGTTTTGTTGAGACTGAAGGGTAGCATTGGCTGCCGAAACAGCAGGGGCTATCAAATTCTTGTCTGAAAGACTATTACCCCCCCATTCAGATTTCGTGCCACCAATGTGGAATGCGTGCCGAACGCAAGAACTGCGATAAGCACAGCTTTGTCAAAATGCTTCATGTGGTTCTGTTTTAAAATAGTTTTAGTGAGCGGAGCTTACGCTGCCGCATTTGGTTTGCTTTCATTGCATCCTACACATTAATATATAATGAGGAGGATGGGGATGTTTTGTTTGTTTACTCCTTTGATTTTGTCATATAAAATGGTTTGCGATTTTTATAACTTTATCTATTGTCAAAACTTCTTTTCAATTGTGAGTTAGTGATTTTTACAAATCAATGCCGCAAAGTTATCAAAAAAAAATGAATTTTCGTAAAAATACAAAACTTTTTTCTGTGAATGTGCCATTATTGTCA
Organism: uncultured Prevotella sp.; assembly: GCA_934230685.1. Classification (GTDB taxonomy): domain Bacteria; phylum Bacteroidota; class Bacteroidia; order Bacteroidales; family Bacteroidaceae; genus Prevotella. Next base: position 21,275 of record CAKQFF010000013.1, read on the forward strand.
ACAAACACCCATTTTAAGAAAAACGATATAGGGACTATAGCTTCACAAAGCCATAGTCCCCACATTATTATATATAGTAGATTTTACTTGTTGGCTTCTCCGAAATCGAAGTTGCCCTTGTCTACACCCTCGAATACAAACACCGATGACTTTGGCATGGAAATGGTTATCTCCTTGTCAATGTCCACAGCCTTGCCTACGGGCAGACCGCTTAAGCCACCCTTGCCTATGCGCTGGTCGGCGAACGAGCTGCGCAATGTTATGGATGTCTTGATGTAAGCAGGAATGTCGAACACCTTGCGAAGGGTGGTTGTGAGAGTCTGTGCCGCAACATCTGGATTGCGCAATGTCAATGTGGTTTTCTTGCCGTTCCATGCTGCCCAACCATAGATGTTGGCTTTCTTGCCATCCCAAGGATTGCCACCTACCCAGTGGATATCGGGCAGAACGTCGGCGTTGCGCTGCTGCCAGTCCATACCGTCGGCAAGCTGCTTCCACAATGTGCCCTTCTTGCCCTTGTTGTTCTTTATCTCGTCGAGAAGCTTGTAGTCGGTGTAAAGCTCCACCATTGACGAGCCACAGCCGAAGGCGCAACGCATCTCACGCACAATGCCGTCGTAGTCCATTGTCTTAGAAACGTCTCCGAAGCGTGTCAGAATCACACCGTGAGTCATGAGTGTGTTGATAGGACATATCGGCGAACGGTCGACAAAGTTCTGGTGAACAAGACGGTCGCGATAAGTAATCCACTGCTCGCGGTCGTCGCCAACTCCTATCTTGCCGAAGTCACCCTCCTGACGCCACACAGCATCGCTCACATGGAACCAGAATGGTGAGGCCCATGTGCCTACCGTTGTGTTATAGAATATGTCCTTGCGCTTCTTGCGCACGTCGTTCTCAATGCTGATGATAGCCTCGCAGTTTTCAATACCTGCGTCGGTCATGTCGGGACCTACGGCAGAGAACTGAGCACTAATGCCGTCGTACTTGAAGAAACGGAAGTCGTACTTGTCGATCATGTCGCTTGAGCACTTCACGAAATAGTCGTAGTAGGCAGGATTGCTGAGCTGCATGCCTCCACGTCCGCGCCAATAGCCACGGCGATACTCACCGCTCGCTCCGTATCCACCCACTGGTCCGAGCCATGCGCCAATGCCCACGCCCATCTCACGTGCCATGCGGTCAACGTTCTTGAAGCCTTCGGGGAAGTTGGGGTTGAATGTCCATGTGCCGTAAGCGTCCCATCCGTCGTCGAACACGAACGCCACTGGAGCCTTGCCATACACGTCGTAGAACTTCTTCTTCCAGTTTGCCACCACGTCCTCACACTGTGTGGCTGTCATGTTCTCCGAATAGTCGCCCTTGAGGTTCTGCTTGTCCTCAGCGTCATACTTGCCACGGTTGCCGGGAGCATTGTTGCGGTCGATGTTCAGCTCATACCATGAGTTGTATATGGTCATAGGATGCCATGCTGCCGCACGCTCGCGCTCACTATAGGCAAGGAAGGAGCGGCGCGGCTGTCCCTCGGCCACAAGTCCCACAACGCTGCTTACGTTCCATGTCTTGCCAGCCTTCAGCGTAGTGTGGCGCACCCAGTTGCCCTCCATTGGCACGATGTCACGGTTGTTAATCGTGGCAATGTCGGCAGCGTCCACATTATTGGTGTTGACGCCCATAGGAGTCTCAAGACCTGCAAAAATCTTGTCGCTGAGAAGCACGGCACCACGGGTATTGCCTACAACAACCGGAGCTGATTTTGCCTTGCGGTTGTCAACGGCATAAACCATCGGCTTTATGTGGTCCATAGCCACGTCCTTGGCAGAGGTGATGCTCATTTCCGTGCGCAGATAGTGAGAGCCGTCACGCAACAC
>CAKQFF010000014.1 GCA_934230685.1 uncultured Prevotella sp.
AAAACACAAAACTCACAATTGCGACCACGTCGCAACAATTCAAAACTCAAAACTCAAAATTCAAAACTCATAATATGAATAGCGAAAAACAATATATCGATCTCTACCGCGAATGTCGTCAGCAGATATGCGACCATAGCGCAGACGCACTCAATGCTGTGCGCAACGCTGCCTTTGCCGACTTCGAGCGAATGGGATTCCCCTCGCGCAAGGTGGAGAGATACAAATACACAACCATCGACAGTCTCTTTGAGCCTAACTATGGTTTGAACATCAACCGTATTGAGGTGCCGGTTGACCCTTACAAGGCATTCAAATGCGACGTGCCCAACCTTAGCACATCGCTCTACTTTATTGTCAACGACCAGTTCCGTTCCGCCTTGCAACCCAAGGAAAACTTGCCTGAGGGTGTCGTTGTCACCTCTCTTGCCGAATATGCAAAGGAGAACCCAGAGTTTGTGGCTAAGCACTATGCCCAACTTGCCAAGACCAATGAGGATGCCATCACGGCTCTCAACACCATGTTGGCACAGGACGGACTGCTTGTATACGTCAAGAAGAATGTCATTGTCGACAAGACAGTGCAGGTGATAAACATTCTGCGCTCAAATGTAGCCCTTATGGTGAACCGCCGTGTGCTTATTGTCATGGAGGAAGGAGCAAGTGCTAAGTTCCTCTTCTGCGACCATGCAGCCGACGACTTGCAGTTCCTCACAACCCAAGTTATCGAGGCTTACGTGGGAGCCAACGCCTCGCTCGACCTCTATTGCATGGAGGAGACCCACTACAAGAACACTCGCGTGTCTAACGTATATGTTGAGCAGCAGCGCAACTCACGCTTCAACCACAACGTCATTACCCTTCACAACGGAGTCACACGCAACCGTCTTGACGTGCAACTCAAGGGTGAGGGAGCAGAGTGTTGGTGCAATGGCTGCGTGATAGCCGACAAGACTCAGCATGTAGACAACAATACTCTCATAGACCATCAGGTGAGCCACTGCACAAGTCATGAGCTATATAAATATGTGCTTGACGACAAGTCTACCGGTGCCTTTGCTGGCAGAGTGCTTGTGCGTCATGGTGCACAGAAGACAATAAGCGAGGAAGTAAACCAGAACCTTTGCGCCACCAAGCAGGCACGTATGTACACTCAGCCTATGCTTGAGATATATGCCGACGACGTAAAGTGTTCTCACGGTTCCACTGTTGGTCAGCTCAATGATGCAGCCCTCTTCTATATGCGTCAGCGTGGCATCAGCGAGAAGGAAGCCAAGCTGTTGCTTGAGTTTGCCTTCATCAACGAGGTAATCGACAAGATACAGCTTGAGCCTCTGCGCGACCGTCTGCACTATCTTGTGGAGAAACGTTTCCGTGGTGAGCTGAGCAAATGCGAGGGATGCAAAATGTGTAAGTAAAAGAGAAAAGTAAAAAGAGAAAAGTGAAAAATCCAAATGTTTAGCAGAGTATACCATTTGATTTTTCACTTTTCACTTTTCTCTTTTCCCTTTTAATTTTCCACTTTTCCCTCTTAATTTTTCACTTTTCCCTTTTCACTTTTCACTTAAAAACATGTATGATATAAATAAAGTCCGCAGCGACTTCCCTATCCTTTCGCGCACTGTCTACGACCGTCCACTCGTATATCTCGACAATGCGGCTACTACACAGAAGCCGTTGTGCGTGCTCGACGCCATGCGCGAGGAATATCTCAACGCCAATGCCAATGTGCATCGTGGCGTACATTATCTGTCACAGCGTGCTACCGACCTTCATGAGGCGGCACGCGAGACTGTGCGTCGTTTCATCAATGCTCCTAAGGTAGAGGAGATAATCTTCACTCGAGGCACAACAGAGAGCATCAACCTCGTGGTGTCTTCCTTCTGCGAAGGCTTCATGACCGAGGGCGACGAGGTTATCGTGTCGGTAATGGAGCATCATTCCAACATTGTGCCTTGGCAGCTACAGGCGGCTAAGCGTGGCATTGCCCTTAAGGTAATCCCTATGGACGACTCTGGCAAGCTCGACATGGAGGCCTACGAGCGGCTGTTCTCCGACAAGACCAAGATTGTGAGCATTGCCCATGTGAGCAACACGCTCGGCACAGTGAACCCCGTCAACGACATCATACGCATTGCCCATGAGCATGGAGTGCCTGTATTGGTGGATGGAGCACAGTCTACTCCTCACTTCGCTGTAGATGTTCAAGCAATGGATTGCGACTTCTTCGCTTTCTCTGGCCATAAGATATATGGTCCTACCGGCATTGGAGTGCTATATGGCAAGGAAGAATGGCTCGACCGTATGCCGCCTTATCAGGGTGGTGGCGAGATGATAGAGAGTGTTAGCTTCGAGAAAACCACATTCGAGAAGTTGCCATTCAAGTTTGAGGCAGGCACTCCCGACTATGTTGCCACCCACGGACTTGCTACAGCCATCGACTATGTGTCGGCTCTTGGCATGGACAATATTGCCCGTCATGAGCATGAGCTCACCGACTATTGCATGACTCAGTTGGCAGAGATTCCCGACATGCATCTTTATGGAACCACCGAGGGCAAGGATGCCGTAGTGTCGTTCCTCGTTGGCAATATCCATCATCTCGACATGGGCACTCTGCTCGACCGTCTTGGCATTGCCGTTCGCACGGGTCATCATTGCGCCCAACCAGTGATGGATCGTCTTGGAGTTCAGGGTGTAGTGCGAGCGTCGTTCGCTCTCTACAACACAAAAGAAGAGGTTGACGCTCTTGTTGCTGGCATCAAGCGTGTCAGTCAAATGTTCTAAAAAACCGCTATCTTTCTACTGGCAATAGATAAAAATGTCTTGTTTTATCTATTGCCAGTAGATAAATTCATCTATTTTTGTTTGGTGGCAATAGATAAATTTCATATTTTTGTATCTGAATCAAAACCAAACAGCCATGCAGAAAGAAATATTCAAGACTCTTATTAAGGAGGGACAAGCCGACATCCAGTATGTGGAGCTTTACCACCGCCCATTCGATTTTGAAGAGCAGGGACGTTATGTACTTGTCGGAATAAGACAAGCAGGCAAGTCGTATTTGTTATATCAACGCGCAAAACAACTCCTTAAGGAAGGTCATGACATCAAGGAGATTGTATATATCAATTTCGACGACGAGCGTCTTTTGGGAATGAAAGCCGAAGATTTCGACTTGATATTGCAGGCTTACAATGCGATGTTCACCTGCAAGCCTATCCTTTTCTTTGATGAGATACAAAACATTGACGGATGGGAACATTTTGCCCGTAGGCTTGCCAACCAAAAATACATGGTGTTTATCACAGGCTCCAACGCCAAGATGTTGAGCCGCGACATAGCTACAACATTAGGAGCACGATATTTCGACGAGAAGGTGTTTCCTTATTCCTTCAACGAATACTTGGGAGCTAACAATATTCAACTGGAAGAAGGGTGGACGTATGGGAGACAGAAGAATATTGTACAACAGTATTTCGCAGAATATTTCAAGTGGGGTGGGTTTCCTGAGCTTTTGATCTACCACAACAAGCGCCATTGGCTCAATGGACTTTACGACAAGATTGTGCTTGGCGACATTATACAAAGAAACAACATAAAGAACGACCACGCATTGCGTCTTGCCGTCAAACGACTTGCCGAGAACATCATGCAGCCTACTGCCTACAACCGTCTTGCAAACATGGTGAAGAGTACTGGTGTATCCACCAACACATCGTCGATTATTGAGTACATACAGCACATCAAAGACGCTTGCCTGATGTTCACACTCGACAACCACGCATCTAAATTTGCCGAGAAGGAGACAGCCAAGAAGCATTACTTCATCGACAATGGTTTGCTGAGTATTTTCCTGTCCGACAACTATGCACCATTACTGGAGAATCTATGTGCCATAGCTCTATACAAAAGGTATAACAAAGATACGGAGATGCCACGCCTGTATTACTACAACCGTAATATAGAGGTTGACTTCTTTGTTCCTGATGAAGCCTTGGCCATACAAGCCTCCTATAGCATATCCGACCATGAGACACGAAGAAGAGAAACTGCTGCACTTGCAGCACTCAACAAACTGTATCCTCTGAAGAAAGCCCTTATTGTAACTTACGATGAGGAAGAAACTATAGAGATGGACGGAATGACAATTGAAGTGACACCTGCCTGGAAATGGCTTACTACATTTTAGTCTGTATATATAATATATAATAAGGTGTGCCAAGAATTCTTGGCACACCTTATTTATATTATATATACAGACGCTATTACTTAATCACCTTCTTGCCACCAACGATGTAGAGACCCTTGCCCATAGCGTTGATGTCGTTGCCCAAGAAGCGACCGTCAATAGAGAACACGCGAGAGTCGCGCTTGGCGTTTGTAGAAGTATGGATACCCTCGATGCCTGATGCGCCATTCTCCTGAATAATCACTTCGTCGAGGAACCAACGCTTCTCACCCTGGAAAGTGATGGTGAACTCACCGTTGCCCTTTACTGTAGTAGAGTATTCAGTCCATTCGCCCTTCTTCATTGTAAACTCAGTCTCACCGAGTGTTACGCCATCCGAAGCCGAAAGCACAAGCTTTTCACCATCGGTGCCGTAAGGAGCAGCCTTGAATGTGAACTTAGCCTCACCGTTGAGCTTGAGAGTAGGAGTAGTCACCTTAGCCTGTGTATCAGAAGTCATACCGATACGTGCGCACTGGCTGGCACCCTTCATAAACGTACCGTCCCATCCGTCTACATCAGCCAAGAAGTTGCCCATGGCAAAGTTCTTCTCCAGCGACTTAGGAGCGAAGCGACCATCGTTGCCGCCAGTACCCTGACACTTGTCGAAGGTCTCATGTATTACATATCCCTCCTGCGACGAACCGAGGTTGTAGTTGGTAAAGGTGAACGAAGCCAAACCATCAGTCATCTTCATGTTTGTGAACGCGATGTTCATATTCTTCGATCCGTCAACATTAGCAGTGTTAGTGCTTGTGGCAGGCGAAGTAGAGTTAGACAGTGTAGCCTTGGCAATAGAGTTGCCCCACGGGTCGCCAGCCTCATTGCTTGTCGACTTCATTCCGTCGGCAGGGATAATGGTTATACGCTCGAATGTGTTCTGAGATGGACGATTGGTGTTAGGAATATTCTGGTCCCATATATATTGGTCGTAAGTGATATGGTTCACCAAGATGCCCGAAGCAGCAAGCTGTGCGTCCCATCCTGCTCTCTGGCGGTTCTCCAATATGTAGTACTCGTTCTTGTTGCCAGGATTGTAGAAGATGTAAGCGTCGCCACCGTCGGCCACGGGCTTAATGTCGGAGAAGCTTGCATTGTCGTGAAGCACCACTGGCTCAATCCATCCAGCCACCCACTTCTCGTAGGCAGTGTAACCCGCAGGTACAAACTGATTGCCATTGTAGCTGCCTGAGCACATGAGGTCCCAAGTGCCCATGCCATAGAAACCATTATAGTCTACGTCGTAGGCATCAGGATAGCCAAGGCAGTGAGAGAACTCATGGCAGATAGTGCCTATACCAGCAACGGCAGTCTTCGAGCTAAGCTCATTTGAGCAGGCATACACACTGACACGCTTGCCACCGTAAGACTTTGAAGGATAAATCTGCGACTTGTGCGGCCAGATAGTCTCATCACCGCCACCGGTAGCCTCGCCTTCGCCAGCATAAATCACATACACCATTTCCACTGTTCCATCGTTGTCCCAGTCATAAGGCGAGAAGTCAACACCAGCACGTGCAGCAGCCTGACAAGCTCCAGTGACAATTCCCTGAGCATTCTTGTCGTAGAGGCGGTTGCCATTGGCATCGGTGACATTCTCACCGTAAGAAGCCACATTGGCAAGCTGATAAGGACCTACAACGTCGAAGTCGATATTGAACTGTCCGTTGCTCTGAGCGCTGAAATAGTCGGACACACTGCCCTTGAACTTACCCTCATTGAATCCCTTCTCGTTGGCTACACGCTTGTAGAAAGCAAGCGGGTCGTCCATAGAGAACTTCTTGTCGGAAAATTCAACGAGCAATATAAGGCAACGCTTGTTGCCCTTATAGGCAGACTTCTTTGAGCCGGCAGCCTTCTTAACACGCATAGCACCATCAGACACATTGGCAGCGGCAGTGCGCAATTCCACGCTGCGCTTTACCAGCTGATCCATGTCAGCCATCTGCAAATAATTATCGGCATTCACTGTGTATCGGTTGCCATCAGCATCCTGCCAATAGTGCATAAACTCATCACCACGGAGTTCCACTTTTATCTCCGTGCCATTGGCGAGCTTCATAGTGCGCCAAATACCACGCTGTGCCGGGATTGCGTTAGCTGTAAGAGCTGCCGCAAAAGCAAGCGCAAGAGTAAAGATTTTTGTTTTCATAAGTACTTAGTAACCTTATTTTTAATGATTGATTGTTAGTTAAACGCACAAAAAGGAGAGTGACATCCCCTTTGACGGGGATGTCAAACTCTCCTTTACCTGTTATATCCAGAAATATTCTGGTATTTTTGGATTTATTTGCATTATTACTTCTTGGTCATGGTTATGTTCGAGATCTCAAACCAACCACCCTTGTGAGCATCGCTGCTGTCGAACACACCACCATAGAGTGTACCCTCGTCGAAGGTAATAGTCTTGAAGTCATCCGACCATGTACCGTAAATAGGATCTTCGCTAAGCTGATTGCCTGCTACACTGTAGAGACGTACGTTGCAAACGCCCAAGCCAGTGAAGTTAACACCTTCTGCAAAGTTATACTGTCCGAGGTAGTCGAAAGCAACAGAACCCTTGCCGGTTGCCTTGTCATAGTCATAAGACAATTTAGCGGTAGTCCACTGGTAACCAATCATACCTGTGATATACAGAACCTTGTTGTAGTCCTTGTCATTTTCGTCGGTAGCACCAACTACCTTGACATCCCACTTAGTAGGAGCATCGTTAAAGGTACAATTCATTACCCAAGAGCCCTGAAGCTTCTCGTAGAACTCAGAGTCATTGTCGCGCAATGTGATTGCTGTAGTGGCATTGCTGCCTACAGTAGCACCCTTGGCACTAACAATAGAAATCGCGAAAGTGCGGTCCTCATTGATGTCATTATCGTCTACACACTCCAACTCAACGTTTCCGATGCTATCAGAAATAGTGATAGTCTTGGTGGTGATGTAGTAGTTTACGTTCTCCTTTGCAGGATTAGAGCCTGTCTCTTCCACCTTAACAGTTACTGACACAGGACCGTTAGCCTCGCCCTCTACCTTAATAGGTACTTTAACGACACCTACACTCTCCTTAAAGCGCAAAGACTCGTTCTCCATGCTCACGGTAACACCGCTTTTGCTGTTCCATGACTCGTCATCCTCAGAGCAAGAACCCATAAAGGCGACAACAGCCAACAGCATAAATAATTTAATATATTTCATACGAAAGATAGTTCTTTAATGTTTATACAACAATTATTAATAACCAGGGTTCTGCTGACCAGCAAGCTGCGGGTTGGCGTCAAGCTCTGCCTTTGGTATAGGCCATGTCAAGCGATGATCATCTGCTGGATACTTGAGGTTGCGGCCCAAAGTAACCATAACACCATTCAATGCAGAATAGTCGATTTCATCTGGATAGTCGGAATTACGTGTGAATCCCTTACCGATACGACGGATGTCGCTCCAACGCATACCCTCGCCCATGAACTCCTTCTGACGCTCCTCAAGAGTGTAGTTGATAAGGTTGTCAGCAGGATAAGTCTGTGCCTCATAGCCCATGATACGGTTCTCGCAGAACTTATTGATATACTTACTACCGTTCACATTGTCACCCTGACGAGCGTAAGCCTCTGCAGCGATAAGATACATCTCAGAGATACGGAACACCTTAATCATGTTGGCAAAGTTGTTATCGGAAGTTGTACGCAAAGCTGTGTTGCCCGGATACTTGTTGAATGCCAATGCTGGATATACAGCACCATCTACAGTAAGGTTGCTGTAATCTACGAAGAACACGTCGAAACGGATGTCACCGTCGCCATAGAGAGCCAGAGCTCCATAGGTAGGAATATAGTAAGCGCTAAGGCCTGCCTTGTCCTGATACAAACCGTCGTATGTGCCACCAAGCTCTGTAGGAGTCTGGATAGGCTGCAGAATTGTCTCTGTGCTTACGTCATCGCTCCACATCTCAGCGTAGTTGTCAGGTGTAGCAAGAGAGTACTTGCCTGAGTTGATCACGCTGACAGCCTTATCGCTGGCTGTCTTCCAGTCGCCCTTAACAAGAGCAACGCGAGCCTGGAGAGCCTCAACAGCACCTGATGTGACGTAGGTATAAGCAGGAACCTTGCTCTCTGCCTCTTCCTTCAAACCTGAATCCTCGTAGGCCTTGATCAGCTCGAGTGACTTTTTGAGATCGGTCTCAATAAGGGTGAATGTCTCGGCGAGAGTAGAACGGCCAGGATAGAGCTTAACGTCACCAGTAGGATTATACTCTGTTACGAGCGGCATACCAGTGGCAGCCTTGTTCGGGTCGGTCAGTGTGTACGACTGGCAGAAGTGGTCGGCAAGCCAGAAGTACATGTAGGCACGCATAAACTGTGCCTCGCCCTTGTAGCGCTCAAACTGAAGCTTCTCTGCATCGGTCAAGCCTTCCTTAGCAAGCTGCTTGTCAGCTTGCGCCAAAAGAGCGTTGCAGTTGGCAATAAAGCCATAACCCGAACCCCAGAAACCCTGAATAGAGCCATCAGAGGTAGTGAATGTACCTTTTGAGAACTCGCCAAGCTGGTTACCATTTGAAGTGAGTCCGATGAACTCGTCCATCTGGATATCTGTAGAGTAAATCCAAGAACCAGATGTCACGCCACGCAGATTGGCGTAAAGCTGGTTGCGGAATTTGCGGAGGTCTTTCGGAGTCTGGATAGCAGTGCCCTCGTCAAGCACACCCCACGGTGTTGTGTTCATGTCGCAGGAAGTGAAAGCCACTGCTCCGAGCAACATCAACGATAAATATATCTTTTTCATATATCTTTACCTTATTATATTTATATTGTTAGAAAGTAATCTCTGCACCCAACACAAACTGGCGAGTGTTCGGATAGTTAAACTTCACAAGGTTTATATCAGGCTCTGGGTCGTAACCCTCGAATGATGTTATGGTGAAGAGGTTGCGGGCGATACCGAACACCTTCAAGCCCTTGATGTAGCGAGTAGCCGACATCCACTTCTTCGGGAACTGATACTGCAATGTGAGAGTCTTCATACGCAGGAACGAAGCGTTCTGCACCATATTGTCGTCGAACTGTATTGGATACTTGTACGACGGGATATTGGTAATCTGTCCCGGCTCTGTCCACATGTTGAGCATCTCAACACGCTGGTTGAACTGGGTTGCATTTGCTGGGTTTGCAATAAACATGTTATCGTTTACAAGCATATACTTGCCTGCCTGCCATGCGAAGTCGGCAATAAGACTGAAGCCCTTCCAGTTGAAGTTGGTACCGAAACCACCTACCCAAGGAGCATAGCGGTTCTTGCCAAGGAATACAGCATCGCGATCCTCGTTGAACTCCTTAGTTACGTTGCCATCCTTGTCGTAGTAGAGAGGACGACCAGTCTGTGGGTCAACACCTGCATTGCGAACATAGAAGAGCTCACCGTAAGGATGACCTACCTGAAGCTTGATACCAGTATTTGCAATCACATACTCATCGCGGCCCATGAACAGTTCTTTAATCTCGTTCTTGTTGTAACCAACATTGGCAGTGAATGTCCAGTTGAAGTCACGATTCTTAAGAATGTCAACATTTGCTGTCAACTCGAAACCTGTATTGGTCATTGCACCGATATTGCCTACACCTGAGCCGAAACCAGTTGTCATTGAGTAAGGAATACTCATAATCATGTCAGTGGTCTTGTTGCGGTAGAAGTTGGCATCAAGAGTCAAACGCTTGAAGAGACCTACAGTCACACCAACGTTCCACTTAGCCACCTGCTCCCATGTCAACTCATTGTTGCTGGCCTGAGCGATACCGATAGAGTTCTCGCCGTTATACTGTGTGCCGTTGCCGAAGAGACCGAGGTAGTCGTAAGAACCTGCACCAGAGTCGTTACCGGTAGTACCGTAGTTGACACTAACAGAAAGATTGTCGAGCCAGCTTACATCCTTGAGGAATTCCTCTGACTTGGCGTTCCACTTGGCACCTGCCGACCAGAATGTACCCCAACGGTGATCAGGAGCAAACTTAGAGCTACCGTCGCGACGGAGTGAACCGTAGACGTAGTACTTCTCCATATAGTTGTACTCAACGTTGCCGAAGAGAGAGTTGTTGATTTCCTCTGATCTGCTGTCCGACTGCTTGCTAATGTCAATAGTCTTACCTGCACCAATGCTCATAAGGCGTGGGTCGGTATGACCTGTAGAGAATGAGCCAAAGCCATTAGAGCGGTCAATACGAGTCTCCTCACCAACGAGAAGGCTTACGTAGTGCTTGCCGAAGTTCTTGCGCCACTCGCCAGTATGTGTAAGAGTGTACTGGTAGTAACGTGAGAATGAGTTAGAGCGAGCACCTGTGTCACCAGCGATAGTCTGACCCATCGGAGTAGTGATAGTCTCATAAGGCAGGTTTGAGGAAGAGGCTCTATAATCATAGCCATACATCGACTGTACAGCAGTGAATGTGAGTCCCTCCATAGGAGTGAACTGCTCGTTCAAGCCGAGGTTCAATGTCACGCGGTTGCGGTCGGTGTCACGCTTGCTGTCAATAAACCAAGGTGTCTCCATATTGGTATAGTAAAGCTTATCTGCACGAGCGCCCTTAATCATATTACCGTTATCATCGATAGTGTAATAGTAAGGAGTATCGAAAGGCATAGCCATACGTGCGAACACGAGCGGGTTGGCCATGTAGATCTGGCTATTGTCGTTCCACTCAGCATTGAGGCTGTACTTCTGCACACCAAAGTTAGAATTGAATCCAACCTTGAAGTAACGGTTCAAACGGGCATTGATGCGTGCAGCAAGAGTGTTACGGTGCATACCAGAGCTCTGGATAAGACCGTCCTGTGAATGGTGGTTGAACGAGAGATAGTAGTTCACAGTCTGTCCACCACCCTGCATAGTAGCGTTGATGTCGGCAGTAGGAGCCGAGCTGTCGAGCATCTCATCGCGCCAGTTGGTGTTGATGTGATACTTGTCTACAAGATTGCGAATCTGTTCGCTCACAGGCTGATTCATCAAATCGCGGAACTTGATGTACTGCTCAGAGTTCATCATTGTCACACCGTCGCTTGTAGGGCTTGAGACACCATACTGAGCCTTAACGGTGAGCTGCACCTGCTCGCTATACTTACCCTGACGTGATGTGATCACGATAACACCGTTGGCAGCACGTGAACCGTAGATAGCTGTAGAGGCAGCATCCTTAAGCACAGTGATGTTGGCAATGTCGGATGGGTTGAGGGTAGCGAAGAATGAAGCCGAGATAGGCGAACCGTCGAGGATGAAGAGCGGCTGGCTGGATGACATGATAGAGTTGACACCACGCAGACGGATAGAAGCCGACTGTGAAGGGTCACCAGCAGATGAAAGAACCGAAAGACCAGACACCTGACCAGCGAGAGCATCGGTAAAGTTAGGAGTTACGATAGTCTCGAGTTTCTTCTCGCCTACGGTAGACACAGCACCAACTACAGAGCCAAGCTTCTTGGCAGAGCCATAGCCGGTGATGATAACCTCGCTGAGCGACTGGTTGTCCTGGCTAAGTGTGATAGTCATATTGTTGCCAGCCTTCACGGTCTTTTTCTCCATACCGATGTAGGTGATTTCGAGCGTTGTGCCAGCAGGTGCACTGATAGAGAAGTTACCGTCAATGTCGGTAACGGCTCCGGCTGTCTTAGAGCCTACGACCTTAACAGTTGCGCCGATAACTGGCTCACCGTCTTCAGACGAGACTACTTTTCCGGAAATGCGAGATTGCGCTAACGCCACTCCCGTTGAGAGGAGCACGCCAGCAGCAAGTGTCATGAGTCTTTTTTCCATAAAAATCTCTCTCTTTAATATTATAAATAATGTTATGTCGTGATATTAAAAAAGTATGCCTGCCGCACGGGCGACGGGCTACGTAGCTGTTATCTCAAATACTTATCAACCGCCACACATCAAGCAAAGCGATTGGGTTGCGCTGCTATACTTTCTTTTTATAAATAAATCTATGCATTATTCTTTGCATTAACCTATGCACATTTTCATTGTTTTATATGCACGGTGTTGTTTGTGACACTCTGTGCCGTTATTTTTTTTAAATATTAATCATCATTTGCAAAATTACGTATTATTTGTTTTCCGTCCAAATTTTTTAACGCTAAAAGTACGGTTTTATTACGTTTTTATTCCAAATCAATTAATTTTCTGCATATTTTGTTAATGTTTATAAGTAACAAGTTGCTGTTGTTTACAATTTGACGTACGTACACGGCAGAAAGATTCTGACATTATGGCAACTTGTGTAGGCAAACAGAATAGAATTTTAGGAAATTAAGGTTAAAAACATCTTAAATCGCAAAAACAAGGTATCAATGCGTAAGTATATATACAACAGAAGGGCGTATTGCGCTATAAAAACCTTGGTCAACGGTCCACATCCTTCATGTTTCGCGGATGATGGTTCAATATCTCGTCGCGCAGAGTGGTTATGTCTATGTGTGTGTATATCTGCGTTGTCTTGATATTCTCGTGGCCCAGCATCTCCTGAATGGCACGCAGATTGGCACCGCCCTTAAGCAAGGCAGTGGCAAAGGAGTGGCGCAAGGTATGTGGCGACACAGTCTTTGTGATGCCCGCCTCCTCGGCAGTGCGCTTTATCATGATGAGAATCATGGTGCGCGTGAGGTGGGCACCACGCCGATTGAGGAACACATATTCCTGCTCGCCAGGCTTTATGTTCATAAGGTTGCGGTCGAAGAGCCACAGCTGTATCTCGCGCAGCGCGGCATCGGATATAGGCACAAGGCGCTCCTTGCCCCCCTTGCCCACTATGCGCAGAAACTTATCCTTGAGCGACACGTCGCTGAAACGCAGGTTTACCAACTCCGACACACGCAATCCGCAAGAGAACAACACCTCTATGATGGCACGGTTGCGCTGACCTTCCCACTTGGAAAGGTCGATAGACGCCTCCATACGGTCTACTTCCTCTGTAGTAAGAACTTCGGGAAGATGCTCGCCTACGGCTGGTGACTCGAGGAGTTCGGCAGGATCGTCGGCAAGCACACCGTCGAGAACAAGAAAGCGGAAGAAGGAACGCACACCACTCAATATGCGTGCCTGGCTTGTGGCAGACACGCCAAACTCATGAATGGTGGCGGCAAAGGTTTCAAGATGGCTCAAGCGCACGTCGGCTATAGCGAGTCCTTCGCCCTTGATGAAATTAATCAAATAGTCAAGGTCGTGGACATAAGCCTCAATAGTATTTGTACTGTAGTTACGCTCAAGCTTGAGGTAGCGCACATAGCGACGGCGAAGAGCATCCATCTTTCATTCTTTTTAATTGATTACTTCTTAAGTTCAAATCCCACACGCATGCCACTGTAGCTATTCATCAAGGTGTTGATTAAAGCGGCAGTGGTGCTGAGCTTCGAGGTGGCATTGGATATTGTCTTAAGAGTAGTCATGAGCTTGTCAGCCTCGAACGTAAGGGTCATGGTAGAGCCCTGCACTGCAACGTGGGCAGTGTAAGCCATACCGATGGTGGGAGTGAAGGTGATGGTCTTATCCTTAGAGTCGAATTTGTACGTTCCCTCTGTCACGCGCTTCTTAATCTTTGATGTGTAGTTGCCCTCACCGTCGAAAGTGTAGACAATACCGTTCACGCCAACCGACTTGAGCAAAGGAGCCACTCGCTTCTCAATCTTGTCAGCGGCAGCAGTGCCGCCAGCCTTGGCAAGAAGATTGTCGCTCTCAAACTCGCATGCAGGAGCGCTATACTTCCATGTACCCTTGAATGAGCTTTCGGTTGTGGCCTTGTCGCCCACAACATTGCTGATAACTCCCGAAAGAATGTCCTTGATGCTCTGTGCCTGAATACTTGTAGCCGACATGCAGAAGAATGCTGCTGCCAGAAGAACTCTCACTTTTTTCATAATCCTAAATCTCTAATTCTTTTATTTTTATATAACTGTTTGATTATCTTAATTATGTGTTCATATTTATCATTATATACGAGCGACAATCTGTAGGAGGGTATGGCATCCCTGCCATACCCACTCTACCATGATTGTACAGTCTATTTAATGGAGAGTGTATTAAAAACTCAAACAACGCGGGCTGAAAGCCCAATGGTTTCCACAGGAGGGTGTGTCAAAACTCAAACAAAAGCGGGCTGAAAGCCCAATATCTCCACAGCCCAGGGCAACGCCCTGGGTGAAATGGTTTATTGAAACTCGCGCCCTGTAAGGGCAGCTCTAATGTGCCACAGATAGTTGCCCTTACAGGGCGCGTTGTTAATTGAATGCTATATACCCAGGGCGTTGCCCTGGGCTATGGAGATATTGGGCTTTCAGCCCGCATTATTTGCGTTTTGACACACCCTCCTATGGAGGTCATTGGGCTTTCTTGCTTAGACAAGCGGCAAAGCCGAGCGCAGCCCACTTTTGTTTAACTATTGACACACCCTCTTCCGAGCTGCCACTTATTATAATAATGTATAGACCACACGCTGTATGGTCCAATCCCGACAAAAATAACAAAAATCCTGCATTATTAGAACAAAAGCCGCGACATTTTAACCATTCTTCAAATTTTAACCGAATTAATGTGCTAACTTTGCGAACATGAAACACTTCAAGAACAACCTACCGCTCCTTGCGGTCATAATTGCGGCGACACTGATGTTGCTGCCATTCCTCGGACTCGCCGACTTCAACACAAAGGGCGAGCCGCGCGAGGCTGTCGTGGCACTCTCAATGCTTAAGGAGGGCAACTGGATTCTACCCGTGAACAACGGTATGGACATCCCCTACAAGCCACCTTTCTTCCACTACTGCATTGCCTTGCTGTCGCTCCTTTGCGGAGGCATCAACGAATACACATCGCGACTGCCGTCGGCACTTGCTCTCATTGCCTTGACAGTGAGCTGCTTTGTGTTCTACCGCCGTCGCATGTCCACCACCGTGGCATTGTCGGGAGCGTTGCTTCTGCTCACATCGTTCGAGGTGCACAGAGCCGGAGTAAACTGCCGTGTAGACATGGTGCTCACTGTGTTCACCGTGGGAGCCATGCTTCTGTTCTACCGCTGGTGGGAGCGCGGAAGCCGTGGTGTGCCCGTATGGGCAGTGCTATGTATGAGCTGTGCTGTGCTCACCAAGGGTCCGGTTGGCTTCATTGTGCCCTGCTTCGTCATGGGTGTGTTCTCACTCCTTAGGGGCGAAAAGTTCTGGCGCACCTTCCTCTCCTACTCCGCCTTCGCGCTACTCTCGTGTGTGTTGCCCGCCGTATGGTATGTGGCAGCATGGCTTCAGGGCGGCGACCATTTCCTCGACCTTGTCTACGAGGAGAATATAGGCCGCATGACAGGCACAATGAACTATGAGTCGCACACGCATCCCTTCACCTACAACTTCTTCACACTCTTCACAGGATGGGCACCCTGGGCGCTGCTGTTCGTGGCGTCACTCTTCACAAAACCATGGAAGGGACTCGTCCGTAAGACAACAGGCGAGAAGGCTTCTGACAATGAAACCATCGTGGAAAGCAACAACGAAGCCAAGAGCAACACGCAAAAACTCATGGCATGGCTCATGCGACAGCGTCTGCGCATAATGATGATACCACCCGTGAAGCTCTTCACATGGCTCGCCTTCCTGCTTGTGCTCTTCTTCTACTCGCTGCCTTCGAGCAAGCGCAGCGTCTATCTGCTGCCGTGCTATCCGTTCATGGCAATACTGATAGCCGAATATATAGAGTGGCTGTGGCAGACAAAACGACGCGGAGCATTGCGTGCCTACACCATCATAATGGTGGTGCTCGGACTGGTGCTTACCGCTGCCTTTGTTGCAGTGCGCATGGATATGGTGCCCGACACCATGTTCCACGGCAAGCATGCCGCACAAAACATTGCCATGCTGCATGCTTTGAGCGACACACCACTCAACCTATGGATGCTCCTCTTGGCGGCTCTGCCCGTAATATGTGGCGTGATGGCTGTGCGCGACCTTATGGTGAAGCGCTCGCGTGAGTGGCGAGGCACAATGTACTATAATCTATTCGTGCCTGTAGTAGTGATATTTGTAGCGCTCGACGGTCTGTATCAGCCACTTGTGCTCAACACCAAGTCGCTCAGACCTATGGCGGAATACATGGCAAAGACATTCCGTGGCGAGAAGCTCTACCAATATGTCAACGACCCAATGATGCACTTCTTCGGAGCCGACTATTACTTAGGCGATGAGCTGGCACAGTTTGAAACTCCAGTGCGCAGCGTGGTAGAGGGAAAGACCGTAGTGGAAAAGAAGACACCCACAACGGGAGTGCTCGTTGTGCCCGAAGGCGACTTCGAAAGCCTTGCCAAACGATATCCGCAATACAGCTTTACTCTTTTGCGCACTATGCCACGCGGAGCGGCAGAGCTGAGAGACAATATCTGCTTCTACAGATTCGAAGTCCATGAGGAATGTTGAATGTTGAGTGTGGAATGTTGAATGGTCGGCGGAGCCGATGAAGAATGTTGAATGTGGAGTGAAGTAATTCAACATTGAATAATTCAACATCGCCAAAGGCGACCATTCAACATTCAACATTCAACATTTAACATGAAATGATCGTATCATGCCTTGATACGACCGTATTATGCCTTGAAATGACCGTATCATGCTTTGATACGAAGCATTCTGTCGGATATTATAAATGCGATGTGCGGCAAGCGCAATCACCCCATAAAATCCTTACCCACCAACCTCCTTTGCCCTTAAACAACCTTAAAAATCATGCTTTTATCGATAATTTGCATAATTAAAGGTGGAAAAGAGTACTTATTTGCGGATTTCTGCTTAAATTTGCAGCTAAAAACAATAAGTTTGAGTATAATTAGATTATAATGAAAAGTAAGTTCGCAGCTTTTGCCCTGCTGTTTCTGACAGTATTTGTGCTGGCATCTTGTCTCAGCACCGATGATAACTATACGTATACAGACGACAGCGCAATAACCAGTTTCTCAATTTCATCAGGAAAGCAATACCTACATGTGAAGTCGTCGACGGGCGGCGACAGTATCGTGACCAAAGACCTCACACTGAGCTCCTACAAGTTCTATATCGACCAACTCAGTGGCGTGATCTACAATCCCGACTCTCTGCCATGCGGCACCGACGCCGAGAAACTGCTTTGCTCAGTGTCGAGCTTCAACTCAGGCACAGTGGTTATCAAGAGCCTGACGAGCGACACATTGTCGTTTGTCACCACAGTCGACTCCCTTGACTTCTCTAAGGAACGCGAGTTGCAGGTTTACAGCAACTCAGGACTTGCCGTGCGCAAGTATAAAGTAAAGGTGAACGTACACCAGGAATTCCCCGACTCATTCGCATGGCACGCCAAACCCGAATGCGAGGCTCTGCGCTCGCTCACTGCTGTGAAGACAGTGGCTACCGACGGCGGACTGCTCCTCTTCGGCACTAACGGCACAAACACCATTGCCTATAGATTCACAACGGCTGGATGGACACTGTGCACACTCAACTTCAACCACGTGCTCGCCGCTGATGCCTACAAGGGCGTTGTGGCAAAGGACGGACGCGCCTACATGAGCGACGGCGGCAACATCCTATCTACAACCGATGGCAACACATGGACAGAGACAGGCACAAACACTGGCATCACACGCCTTGTGGCTGCAAGCCGATTCCGCATCTACGGCTACGCCAACGACGGACGACTGATGGCTTCTGCCGACAACGGCAACACATGGACCGTGGCAACCATTGACGAGGACCTCGCGCTGCTGCCTACCGAGGAGACAGCCTACGTGGCTTACCCACTCACAACCAACAAACTCGTAGACCGAGTATTGCTCTTCGGCACACGCAACAGCACCACCTACCCCAACGACACCAACATCTGCGTGTGGGGCAAGATAGACGAGGGAGCCGAAGGCTCGGAGAACCAGCCCTGGACATTCTACGACGTGGCTGAAGAGAACAAGCACAAGGCCCCGATGCTCACTACTATCAGCGCTCTGTGCTACGATGGAGCCGTATACGTATTCGGAGGCAAGGACTCTGCCACACCAAAGATGTACAAGACTCGCGACAATGGCATCACTTGGAACAACGACACCGTGCTCGCATTGCCCAAAGACTTCGACCTCGGCATCACCGTCGACAAGACCAACAATGCCTACTCCATGACCGTGGACAAGGATAATGTGCTCTGGCTCGTCAACGCCAACAACGGCAAGACATGGAACGGACGCATCAACCGACTCGGATGGAAGAAGGAGCTGACTGACATCACAGAGTAAAGAACAAACAGCTTTAAGCAACCATACAACAGCATGAACAACCCTCTTTTGGCCCTCCTACTCGCCACGGCATTGCCCGCAAGCGCACAGTCGGACTATGAATACCGCATGGAGATTGGCGCAGGCATAGGCTTGGTGGCTTATGAGGGCGACTTCAATGGCAGCATCACGCACGGCATGCAACCTATGGCATCGGCGGTGCTGCGCCGCACGTTCAACCCATATATGGCTCTGCGATTCTCGGCGGCTTACGGCAAACTGAAAGGCTCGTCGAAGAATGTGAAGACATATATGCCCGAATACGTTGACAACCCATACGAGTTCTCCAACTCGCTCGTCGATGTCAGCGCAACCTATGAATACAACTTCTGGCCCTACGGCACAGGGCGCGACTACCGCGGAGCACAACGTCTCACGCCATTCATATTTGCCGGACTTGGAGCCACTTACGCATCAGGCTCGGGCAACAATGTGTTTACGGCCAACGTGCCTCTCGGATTGGGAGTGAAATACAAAGTGGCAACACGACTGAATCTAGGCATTGAGTGGGCCATGCACTTCTCGATGAACGACAACCTCGACGGAGTGAAAGACCCCTACGGCATACAAAGCACTGGCATGTTCAAGAACACCGACTGCTACTCGATGCTGCAACTCACGCTCACCTATAGCTTCATGCCTAAATGCCGAACATGCCACAACGACGACGATTAATACAATAAACAATAATATAAGATATATGGTTTACGAACTCGATAGAAACAACATACCACAGCACATTGCCATCATCATGGACGGCAACGGACGCTGGGCAGCCGAACGCGGCAAGCCGCGCAGTTACGGACATCAGGCTGGCGTGGACGCCGTAAGACGAATCACGTCGGAATGCACACGTCTGGGAGTGAAGTTCCTCACGCTATACACATTCTCAACAGAGAACTGGAACCGCCCGGCTACCGAGGTGGCAGCACTCATGGGACTCGTGCTCTCATCGCTCGAGGACGAGATATTCATGAAAAACAACGTGCGTTTCCAGGTGATTGGCGACATAAAGCGTCTGCCTATCGAGGTGCAGGAGAAGCTGCAAGGCACTATGGACCACACTGCCAACAACTCGGCAATGACCATGGTGGTGGCTCTGAGCTACTCGTCGCGCTGGGAGATAACCAAGGCTATGCGCGAGATAGCCGACGAGGTGAAGGATGGCACACTGCTGGCTAAGGACATCACAGAGGACACCATATCCAAGCACATGGTGACAAACTTCATGCCCGACCCCGAACTGCTGATACGCACCGGAGGCGAACAGCGCATAAGCAACTACCTGTTGTGGCAGATAGCCTACTCGGAGTTGTATTTCTGCGACACCTATTGGCCCGACTTCTCGGAGGACGACCTGCATAAGGCCATAGCCGACTACCAGCACCGCCAGCGCCGATTCGGCAAGACAGGAGCACAAGTGGAACAGGAGGAGAAGAAATAAACACACTACACAGTCAACATAACCCCTACAACCCCTAAGCCCCACATTATATAATAAGAAATATAATTACAATAATAAGACCAATGAACATAAGAAAGGTGTTGACCACACTCTGCATCCTTGCATGCAGCATCATCGCAAAGGCGCAGGACAAAATCGTATTCCCCGACATATCCTATGCGGGAACACCACGCACCGTAACCCTTGGCGGACTCACGGTGTCGGGTGCCGAAGGCTACGAGGACTACATGCTCACAGGCATCTCCGGACTTACCATAGGACAGGAGATAGAACTTCCGGGCGACCAGATCACCGACGCTGTGAAGCACTACTGGAAATACGGACTATTCTCCGAGGTGTCCATATCTGTCGACTCGCTCGTGCACGACAAGGCTTACCTGCACATACACTTGCAGATGCGACCGCGTGTCTCTACCATCAACTATGTTGGTCTGAAGAAATCGGAACGCACCGACATGGAAGAGAAGCTCGGACTCTTGAAGGGCGCGCAGATTACGCCTAACATGATCGACCGCGCCAAGATTCTTGCCAAGAAATACTTCGACGACAAGGGTTTCAAGAATGCCGATATTCAGATTGTGCAGCGCGACGATGTGGCCAACAAGAACCAAGTGATTCTTGATGTCATCATCGACAAGAAGCAGAAGATGAAGGTGCGCACCATAACCATCGAGGGCAACCACGCACTTAAGGACAGCAAGATAAAGGGTGGATTCCTCAAGAAGGGTGCTTTTGCCAAGACACATGAGGCGGGCAAACTCGGCTCGTTCCTTAAGGCAAAGAAGTATACTCCCGAGCGTTGGAAGGCCGACAAGCAGAAACTCATAGAGAAGTATAACGAGTATGGCTACCGCGACGCCGTGATTCTGAGCGACTCGGTGTGGAATGTCGACGACAAGCACGTGAGCATCAACATCAAGGTGGACGAGGGCAAGAAATACTTCATACGCAACATAACATGGGTGGGCAACACTGTCTACAACTCGGATTACCTGGCTGCAGTGCTCGGAATGAAGAAGGGCGACGTGTACAACCAGAAGCTCATGAACAAGCGTCTTACTGAAGACGAGGACGCTGTGGGCAATAACTATTGGAACAATGGTTATCTGTTCTACTCGCTCAATCCTACTGAGGTGAACATCGTGGGCGACTCCATCGACCTTGAGATGCGTATATTCGAGGGTCCGCAGGCCCACATCAACCATGTGCGCATCAACGGTAACGACCGTCTCTATGAGAATGTTGTCCGCCGTGAACTCCGTACAAAGCCAGGCGACCTCTTCTCTAAGGAGGCTTTGCAGCGTTCTGCACGCGAGATTGCATCAATGGGACACTTCGACCCAGAAAAGGTGAACCCGGAACCGAAACCAGATCCTGAGAACGGTACTGTGGACATCAACTACAATCTTGAGCAGAAGTCGAACGACCAGGTTGAGTTCTCATTGGGTTGGGGACAGACAGGTGTCATCGGACGCATCGGACTGAAGCTTAACAACTTCTCTATGCGCAACCTCTTCAACAAGAACAAGGAGCACCGCGGCATCATGCCTATCGGCGACGGTGAGGTGCTTTCTATCGGAGCGCAGACCAACGGTACTTACTACCAGTCGTACAACACCTCCTACTCTACCAACTGGTTTGGAGGCAAGCGACCGATACAGTTCTCTGTAGGAGCCTACTTCTCTAAGCAGACCGACGTGTCAAGCAATTATTATAACAACGGTTACTTCAACAACTACTACAACTACATGTATGGTTACGGTAACTATAATAATTACTACAACAACTATGAGTCGTACTACGACCCCGACAAGTATATCAAGCTGTTCGGATTCTCATTGGGATGGGGCAAGCAGTTGCGCTGGCCAGACGACTACTTCCAGCTGTCGCTCTCGCTGTCGTTCACTCGCTACATGCTGAAGAACTGGAGCTACTTCCTCATGACAAACGGTAACTCCAACAACCTTAACCTCAGCATACAGCTGTCGCGCACATCTACCGACAACCAGCTCTTCCCACGCCGTGGCTCTGAGTTTGTGGCATCGGTAACGGTTACTCCGCCTTGGTCGGCATGGGACGGCAAGGACTATGAACATCTTGCAACAAACATCAAGTCGGCCAACTACAACCGCGAACAGCAGGAGAAATACCGCTGGGTGGAATACCACAAGTGGAAGTTTAAGGGCAGAACCTTCACCGCTCTCACTGGTGGACAGAAGTGCTTGGTATTGATGACACGCCTTGAATTCGGTATTCTCGGCTCATTCAACAAGTGGAAGAAGTCGCCGTTTGAAACCTACTACATGGGTGGTGACGGTATGACGGGCTACTCTACAAGCTATGCCGAGGAGACTATCGGCCTAAGAGGCTACGAGAACGGCTCGCTCACTCCTTACGGTTACGAGGGCTATGCCTACGACCGCATGTCTCTTGAGCTGCGCTATCCGTTCCTCCTTGGCAACACAACCATCTACGGACTCGGATTCGTCGAGGGTGGTAATGCCTGGACAGAGGCCAAGAAGTTCAACCCATTCGACATGAAGCGTTCGGCTGGTATCGGTGTGCGCATCTTCCTCCCAATGGTAGGCTTGATGGGTATCGACTGGGCATACGGCTTCGACAAGGTATTCGGAACAAGAGGTGGCTCACAGTTCCACTTCATCTTAGGTCAAGAATTCTAATCAGGAAGAGTATTATGAAGAAGATAATGCTGATATGCCTCTTTGCAATCGCTGCACTGACGGCAAACGCACAGAAGTTTGCACTCCTCGACATGGAGTACATACTTAAGAACATACCTGCCTATGAGCGTGCCAACGAGCAGCTCAACCAGGTTTCGAAGAAATGGCAGGCTGAGGTGGAGGCTCTCAACACCGAGGCCTCTACCATGTACAAGAACTATCAGAACGAAATGGTGTTCCTCTCAGACGAACAGAAGAAGGCCAAACAAGAGGCTATCATGAAGAAGGAGAAGGACGCAAGCGACCTCAAGCGCAAGTATTTCGGTCCTGAGGGTGAGTTGTTCAAGAAGCGCGAGAGCCTCATGTCGCCCATTCAGGAGGAGATATACACCGCTGTAAAGGAGA
>CAKQFF010000015.1 GCA_934230685.1 uncultured Prevotella sp.
GATGTGTATAAAGGGTAGGGCGTTGCCCTGGGCTATGGAGAACATTGGGCTTTCAGCCCGCATTGTAGGAGTTTTGACACACCATCCTCCTACTATATGTAAAGATAATTCTGAACCGTTACTTAGTAATAGAAAAACTAAAAGACTGGAGGACCTCTCCTCCTTAAGGATTGCAACACTCTAAGCGAGAGAGGTGTTGCTGTGTGCTGCCATTCGGCAACTATGCGACTGCTGCTAACGGGCAACAGTTGGGCGTCGGGCAATTGGAGGGCAACGAAATGGTTGCCTTCGATAATGTGGCGACGAATGTTTTTCGTCATGCCCGAATTGATGATGAACTTATGGAGCTGGTGCACAAGGCATGAGCCGCGGTCGGTCTCCTGGTGCGAATGACTCTCCTCTTGCTCTGCTTCGATGTCGCCGGTGGCGTGGGAGCATAGCTCCAATGCCACGCAAACGCGCTCGTAGTGATGATGGTGCATCACTACGGTTGACAGCAATACCATGAGTGTTGCTGTCCAAAGGCTTATTATGGAGAGTTGTTTTTTCATTTTGGTTGCAAAGTTACGAATAAAAGGGCGCAACTGGGTTGCAAAACGTGTGAAATGTCGTGTGATAAGACGTTAAAAATTATACGCCAATTACACGACTAAGGTCTCTCGTGTAATTGGCGTGTCCTAATTCCGTTAATTCACGTGTGTGTCATTTGCGTCCGAAGTCAGCCGGCACTTCTCCCCATTTTTTCGTCTCCCATTTCACTATAGGATTCTGTATCTGGTGCGTGCGCAGCCAATTCTCGGCTCGTGCTATTATTTGGTACAGTTGTTCTGTCTGTGGTGTTCGTGTGAGTTTTGTCTTGCATTGTTTTTTCTGCACCCACAGAATAGCGTTATGCGAGTCGCTATAAATCGTCTTGCCCGTAATACCTTGTTTGTCGAGTAGGGCGAGAGCGTGAACTATGGCGAGAAACTCGCCTATGTTGTTAGTGCCATGCACGGGTCCGAAGTGGAACACCTGCGCACCCGTGGCAAGGTCTATAGCCTGATATTCCATCGGACCGGGATTGCCCGAGCAGGCGGCATCAACCGCCCATGCGTTGGCAGTCACTTCCAAGGGGATGGGCAGTACTGTGTCGTGACGGTAGTCGGGAGGGTTTTGCATTTTTTATACCATAAACATTATTATCACTTGTGCTATAATCACTCGTATGAACATGCCGAGCGGATAGACTGAGGTGTAGGCTACGGCGGCACGGTCGCCCTTGATAGTCTCGTTGGCGTAGCTCAGAGCCATAGGGTTGGCCATAGCGCCGCAGAGCAGACCGCAGATGGTTCCGAAGTCAAACGTCTTTGTCTTGAGGGCTATGGCTCCGATGATGAGCAAGGGGAGGATGGTGAGCACCAATCCTATGCCTACCCACATAAGTCCTTCGGGACGGATGATGGTGGCGAGGAAGTCCTTGCCCGCAGCAAGTCCAAGACAGGCGAGATAGAGCGACAGTCCCAATTTGCGAAGCATTAGCGAAGCCGAGCGTGTGGTGTAGCTGATGAAATGTACACGCGAGCCTAACGCTCCGATGATGATACCCATGATGATAGGACCGCCGGCAATGCCGAGTTTCACAGGAGTGCTCATGCCAGGGATGGAGATAGGAATCATGCCCACAGCCAGACCTAAGAGCAAGCCAAAGAATATTGCGCCAAGGTTAGGCTCGTTGAGCACCTGCACAGCGTTTCCAAGGAAAGCCTCCGCATGGTCAACGTCCTCGTGTGTGCCAACCACGGTCACACGGTCGCCATACTGCAGGTGAAGCGTATCTGTGGCGAGAAGCTTGATGTCGCCTCTCATCACGCGGCTCACGTTCACGCCATAGGTCTGTCGCATGTGCAGCGAGCCGAGAGTCTTGCCGTTGAGCTTGGTGCGCGTCATCACAATCACGCGACTCTCCACCGACGAGTCGATAGAGTTCCAGTCTATTTGCTCGCGGTTCCAGTCCTTCTCCACACGCTTGCCGAAGAGAATGTCCATTGCCGACACCTCGTCGCGGTTGGTCACCACGAGCACGTTGTCGCCAATCTGCATCTCTGTAGTGGCGATAGGCACAATCACGCGGTCGCCACGCCAGATGCGCGAGATGATGAAGTGGCGGTGGGTCATCTGCGATATCTCGGCAATCGTCTTGCACGAGATGGCAGGGTTCACCACCACAAACTGTCCGATGAATGTCTGGTCCTCATCGTCGTTGTGGTGAGGCTGCAAGTCGTCGGGAGTGACGAGAAACTTGCGCAGCAGAATCATCGCGAATATCACTCCCACAACGCCCAGCGGATAGGTCACGGCACATCCAAGAGCGGCACCGCTGCTCGGCATGTGGGCATTGGCAAGTGCCTGCTGTGCGGCGCCAAGAGCCGGAGTGTTGGTTGTGGCTCCGCAGAGGATGCCCACCATGTCGGGCACGCATATAGGCAACACAAGGCAGAGCGAGAGAGCCATCACCGTGCCGAGAACTATTATTCCCATGCTCCATATATTGAGCGACACACCCTCCTGGCGCATCATGCCGATGAAGTTGGGGCCCACGTGCAGTCCCAAGGCATAGACGAAGAGCGACAAGCCGAGCGTCTCGGCGAAATTGAGCATCTGTGGGTCGGCAGAGAAGTGAAGGCTACCAGCCACAATACCGATGAAAAACACGAATGCCACACCAAGCGATATTCCCTTGATGTGCATCTTGCCGAGGGCGAGTCCTATAGACACGATGAGCGACAGCACAACGATGGTTTGTACTGCCGAGTGAATCGTGAAAAGACTTTCAATCCATTCCATTTTTTACTGTATTCTTAACAAGTACTTTGATTTTTATTATTAGTAGAGCTTAAATCGGCTGCAAAGGTAGTGCAAAAATCCGAAACCCTTGCCCTTTTAATTTTCTTTTATAGTTTTCGTGGAGTGGGCGTCTTCTGTTTCTGATGATTACAGCTTGGCAAACAGCGTAAATATTAGCCAATGGGTAAACGGCGTAAATTTTAGCAGCTTGGCAAACAGCGTAAATCTTAGCCTATGAATCCTTCGGGAATCCTTCGGGATTCGTTCGGGATTTGATGGGTATGCTTTTGGCTTAAATATGTGTATGCTTTCTTGATTTTTAGCGTAATTATGCAAAAGGTGGAATGAAATACAATATCCAAATATCCTCTTCTTGATTCTTTTAAAATCCTTAAATCCCCATAAGTGTAAGGCCAGCAGTTTGTTTGTTAAATTGTAGTTTATTATCCCTATAAAAAATCGTTTTATAGCCTTTTACCCTTTCTAAATCATTAATTAAACATAAAATTAATGTATTTTTGCTACTCCTTACAATTAGTATAAGTAACTTTGTGCGTAAAAATTTGAAAGCATAGAAAATAACAATAATAATTCTTACAACAAAATGCAGAAAAAGAATCTATTTATCTTATCAGCAGCATCGGTTCTGCTGATGTCATCGTGCTCAAAGCTCGGTGCATTGTCTGCCGACAACTTCAATGTAATTCCTGATCCTCTGGAGTCACAGGCTGGTCAGGTGCCTGCTACAATCAACGGCACTTTCCCTGAGAAGTACATGAAGAAGAAGGCTGTTGTAACTGTAACTCCTGAGTTGCGTTATGCTGACGGCCAGGTGGCTAAGGGTCAGAGCGCTACATTCCAGGGTGAAAAAGTGATGGGCAACGACCAGACTATCTCTTACAAGGTAGGTGGCCGCTACACTATGAAGAGCTCATTCAATTATGTTCCTGAGATGCAGAAGAGCGAGCTTTACCTCACCTTCGACGCACGCATCGGCAAGAAGTCTTATGATGTTCCCGCTGTTAAGGTAGCTAACGGTGTAGTTGCTACTTCTGAGCTCTACAAGCGCACACTCGTTTCTGAGAACGGCGTAATCGCTCCTGATGGCTACCAGCGCATCAACGAGCAGAAGCAGGAAGCTGCTATCAAGTTCCTCATCAACCAGGCTAACATCCGCAAGAGCGAGCTGAAGAACAACTCTGTTAAGGAGTTTGTTGAGATGCTTAAGAAGATCAACGCCGACCGCGAGGGTCTCAACCTCAAGAACGTAGAAATCCAGGCATACGCTTCACCTGATGGTGGTGTTAAGTTGAACGACAAGCTCGCCGGCAACCGCCAGAACGAGTCGGAGAAGTATGTTAAGGGTACTCTCAAGAAGCAGAAGATGAACGCCGACATCGACGCTCACTACACAGCACAGGACTGGGACGGCTTCCAGCAGCTCGTTTCAGCAAGCAACATCCAGGACAAGGACGTTATCCTCCGCGTGCTCTCTATGTATAAGGACCCGCAGGAGCGCGAGCAGCAGATTCGCAACATGTCTGCAGGCTTCCGCGAGCTTGCCGACGGCATCCTTCCTGAGCTCCGCCGCTCACGTCTCATCATCAACTACGAGACAATCGGACGTTCTGACGAGCAGATCGAGCAGCAGTACAAGCAGGATCCTTCTAAGCTCAGCACCGACGAGCTCCTCTACCTCTCTAACCTCGGCAGCAAGTCATCTGCTGAGCAGGAGGCTATCTTCAAGACAGCAGCCGCACAGAACAGCAACGACTACCGTGCTTACAACAACCTCGCTGCCCTCGCTTTGGCTAAGGGCGACAAGGCCGCAGCACAGCAGTACGCTCAGAAGGCTGCTTCTGTATCAAATGACACTCCTGAGGCTCAGGCCAACCTTGGCTTGATCTCCCTCATCAACGGCAACGTGCAGGAGGCAGAGCGTGCCATCTCTAAGTCGGCTAACTCTGAGAACGTGAAGGCTGCCCTCGGCGCCCTCAACATTGCCAAGGGCAACTACGCTCAGGCTGAGAAGGACTTCGAGAACGTGAACAGCAACACAGCTGCTCTCGCCCAGCTCCTCAACAAGAACTACGATGCTGCTGCCAAGACTCTCAACAACGTGAAGAACCAGAACGCTATGACCGACTATCTGCGCGCTATCGTTGCAGCTCGTCGTGGCAACAAGCTCGAGGCTGCTTCTTACCTCAAGGAGGCTTTGCAGAAGGATTCTTCACTCAAGCAGTATGCCGACAACGACCTTGAGCTCAGCTTGCTGAAGTAAGGCGTTGCAACCTCTGTTTTAAACAACAGTTGACAAATAAAATAAATGGACAATGGACAATTGTAGTGTTCATTGTCCTTTTTTTATTTCTGTCGATATTTTGTCAGGTCTTCGAATCGTTTGTTTCTTAAACATCATATATTATATGAAACAATTATTTTCCCTGCTCTCCTTCGTTCTCCTTCTACTCTCGTGCGGCACAGACAGTCGCCATTTCAGTATCGACGGCCGTCTGCTCAATCTCAACCAGGGTGAGTTTTATGTCTATTCGCCAGATGGCGTGGTGCCTCACGGCATGGACACCATCAAGGTGCAGGCAGGACGCTTCTCCTACACCGTGGAGTGCGACCGTCCCATGACGTTGATGATAGTGTTCCCCAACTTCACCGAGCAGCCCGTGTTTGCCCAGCCGGGCAAAAGCGTGGATATAAAGGGCGACGCCTCGCATCTTAAGGAGATGACTGTAAAGGGCACCAAAGACAATGCCCTAATGAACTCGTTCCGCGAGCAGATACTATCGGCCTCGCCTGTCGAGATGCGCAAGTATGCCGTGAGCATGGCTCAAGATCATCCCGAGAGTCATGTGGCTCCATATCTTGTGCGACGCTATCTCGTGGCAACCGCCAATCCCGATTATGCCACCGCCAAGCGTCTCTTGAAGCAGATAGTGGCCAAGCAGCCCGAAAATGTTTACGCCCAGCGCTTGCTTGCCTCGTGCGATGGAAAGAAAACACTTAATGTAGGCTCTGCCGTTCCTTCTTTCTCGGCTTATGACATCAACGGCAAGGCAGTATCCAACGCCACGCTCCTTTCCAAACCCACCACAGTTGTTGTGGCATGGGCAACATGGAACTACAGCTCCACCGCGATGCTTCGCTCGCTCTGCAACAAGGCGAAGGAGTCGAACGGCACTATGAATGTAGTGGGCATTTGTCTCGACCCGAGCAAGCAGTCGTGCCGAAGCACCTTGAAACAGTATGATGCTGAAAACGCGATTACTATATGCGACGGAAAAATGGTTGACAGCGATGTCTACAACAAACTCGGAATGTCTAACCTCCCCGACAACATTGTGATAAAGAACGGCAAAATAGCGGCAAGACATTTGTCGCAGAACGAGATAAACGATAAGATTGATAACATTTAAAAAGAAATGAGGTCGAGCGATTTCTCACTCGACCTCGCTTCTTTTTTACTTCACGATTTTAATCCAGTCGGCCTTTCTTTCTGCTGCTGGTTTTGGCTCGCGTGAAGGATATCCGAGCGAGAGTGCGCCGATGCCGATAAGGCCTTCGTTCAGTCCAAGTTCCTTCATGATGTTTTTGCCTTCCTCAGTCTGGAACATTTGGTATTCGCGGTTTATCCAGCAAGTGGCAAGTCCCAGGGCATGGGCAGCAAGCATCATGTTCTCCAAGACGCAAGAGCCGTCCTGGAATGCGTTGGCGTTGTCCTTTGATGCAAACACAAGCAGATATGTAGGAGCGTCGTAGTAAGGGTTGCTCTCCACCCCCATAATCTCAGCATTCATCTTTGCGAGACGTGCTTTAAGCTCAGGGTTCTGCACGGCCACGATTACTGGGTCCTGTTTGCCGTGGCCAGTAGGAGCGTAGGTGCCGGCTTCGAGCACAGCGTTGAGTTCTTCGTCGCTGATTTGCTCAGCCTTGTAGTGGCGGCATGAGCGACGAGTCTTGATAAGGTCTAATAATGCGTTGTTCATATTCTTGAAGTTTTTAGGATTCTTCTTGTTGTAAAATCTAAATCACTATTTTATTATTCTCAGACAAAAGTCCTCGCTTATTTCCACATCCTTTCTTCCTATATACCGCTCAATAGCCCCGTTGGCTACAAGCTCGCGTGGAGTGCCTTCGCTTATTCCCTCCCCATTCATCAGCCACAGGCGGTCGGCAGTCTGTAGGGCAGTCTCAAGGTCGTGGGTTGAAAGCAGAATGGTCTTGCCCTTTTCGTGGGCAAGTCGGCTGAGCAGCAACATCAGCTCCACCTTGCCGGGGAAGTCGAGAAAAGCCGTAGGCTCATCAAGCAAAATCACGGGAGTGTCCTGAGCGAGCGACTTGGCTATCATCGCCTTTTGGCATTCTCCGTCGCTCAGGCTGCACAGTCGCCTATTCGCCATGTGCCCTATGCCCACCATGTCCAATGCTCTGTTGGCAGCAAGGCGGTCGTTGTCGTTGGGTTGTCCCCAAAATCCGGTATATGGAGCGCGTCCCAGCAGCACAAGTTCTCCCACGGTCATGCTCTCGGCGTCGGGTCGGCGTGTGAGCACAATGCTCAATCTGCGTGCCAATGCCTCGCGCGACAAAGAGCTTATGTCGTTGCCGCCAAGAGTGATGCTGCCGCCAAGCATTTTTTGCAGTTGGGCTATGCTTCTCAGCAGGGTAGACTTGCCTGCTCCGTTGCGTCCTATGATGCATGTGAGTGTGGATGATGGAGCCGTGGCATTAAGCCCCTCGGCCACTGTTAGGCGGCTGTGGTGTCGGGTGGGGTATCCGATAGCGACGTTGCGCAAAGACAAATTGTTTGACATAATCATAATGTGCAAAATTAGTAATTATTTCGCGAAAATTTGTACCTTTGCTTCGATAACTTCAACGAAATGATTTAAGAGAATATTTCAATGACAATTCACAACCCAATACTTCAACTTCAGCAGCAGCGTCTGCTTCTTGAGATAGAATATAACCACGAGAAGGAGGAGTTTCGCCGCCAGACCGAGACCATGGGCGTAGAGCGCAAGGTGCGCCGTGGCGACGCATGGTTTCCTGTGCAGATAGGCCGCAACTACTACAACTCGCTCAACCAAATGGTGGTGGAGGTAATGCGTCAGCCGGGTTCGGAGATAGAGCATAATTTTGAGCCAGGCCGCCCCGTATGCTTCTTCACCATGAAGCGCGACCCAAAGACGGGCAAGGACAAGATACATTATCTCTCGTTCACAGCCACCGTGAGTTTCGCCGAGCAAGACCGCATGGTGGTGGCTTTGCCCGATTCGGGCAGGATAGTAGACCTTCAGCGTGAGGACGCGATGGGCATCCAGCTATTCTTCGACGAGACGAGCTATCGGCTTATGTTCGATGCTCTCGACCGTGTGCTGCGTGCCAAGAGCGGACGTCTTGCCGTCCTTCGCGACATATTCTACACCAAGGCTCCAGTCTCCAAGTTCTCATTTGAGCCTATGCGTTTCCCGTGGCTCAATCCGTCGCAGGAGCGTGCCGTGAACGAGGTGCTTTGGGCAAAGGATGTGGCTGTGGTGCACGGGCCTCCTGGAACGGGCAAGACCACAACACTCGTTGAGGCTATCTATGAGACTCTTCGCCGCGAGAGTCAGGTGATGGTGTGCGCCCAAAGCAATATGGCTGTCGACTGGATCTCGGAGAAACTTGTGGATAGGGGAGTGGCTGTGCTTCGCATAGGCAACCCTACGAGAGTGAACGACAAGATGCTCTCCTTCACCTACGAGCGTCGCTTTGAGGCTCATCCCGACTATCCCCAACTGTGGAGCATACGCAAGGCAATACGCGAGTTGCGCTCGCAGAAGAAGCGCCCCGACTCATGGCATCAGAAGATGGACCGCCTGAAGAGTCGTGCCACAGAGCTTGAGCTTCGCATTCGCCAGTCGCTCTTTGGAGAGGCCCGCGTGATAGCCTGCACGCTCACGGGAGCAGCCAACCGTGTGCTTGAGGGCGAGAAATATTCCACCTTGTTTATTGATGAGGCCGCCCAAGCTCTTGAGGCTGCTTGCTGGATAGCCATCCGCAAGGCAGGACGAGTGATATTCGCTGGCGACCATTGTCAGCTTCCGCCTACTGTGAAGAGTATTGCCGCTCTGAAGGGAGGACTCGGCAAGACTCTCATGGAGCGCATCGTGGAGCAGAAGCCAGAGGTGGTGACTCTGCTTAAAGTGCAATACCGCATGAATGAGCAGATAATGCGCTTTTCGAGCGACTACTTCTATAATGGCGAGGTGGAGACGGCTCCCGGGATAACCCACCGCAGTATACTCGACTACGACCTGCCTATGATGTGGATAGACACCGAGGATGTGGACGGAAAGGAAGAATTCATCGGCGAGAGTTGCGGACGCATCAACCGTGCCGAAGCCGATCTCACGCTCTCCACTTTGCAGGAATACTTCGATAAAATCGGCAAAAACCGCATATTGGAGGAGTCTATCGACGTAGGCATCATCTCGCCTTACCGTGCCCAAGTGCAGCTTCTGCGCAAGATGATACGCCAGAAAGAGTTCTTCCGTCCCTACCGTCGCCTGATAAGTGTTAATACGGTAGACGGATTCCAAGGTCAGGAGCGCGATGTGATACTTATCTCGCTTGTTCGCTCGAACGACGGCGGTGAAATCGGCTTTTTACGCGATTTGCGGCGCATGAATGTGGCAATAACACGTGCTCGCATGAAACTCATAATTCTTGGAAGCGCAGCAACAATGACCTCGCATCCGTTCTACCATAAACTGTATGAGTTTATCAGAAAACTGTCGATTTCATCGGACAATCAACAGTAGATAGGGCAAAACAAAATGCATCTTATTTTTGGAGGGTGTATCAAAACTAAGGCAAAGCGGGCTTAATGCCCAATTGTTAAGGTTTTGACACACCCTCTCTTACATAATATTAATTTGCAAGTTTTTACTTAATTCTCTCATATATATTATGAAACCTTTGCATTTTGAAATATTCATGATAATCTTTTGTAACGTAATATTATTTTCTTAAATTTGCAAGGTGTTAATAGAGAATACCATGTTCTCTTAAAATCTATTATTAACAAATAACATTAATACTATGCAAAAGAAACTACTTTTAGGTCTTTGCGGAGTGGCGTTTTTCGCTAATCCTACAGCCGCAGACGCTCAAAAGCTGTCTCCTGCATCCGTGTCGTCCTACAAGGAGGGTGTAGTGCGTGTGAAACTCCAACCGGAGCTTGCCACAGTACTTGAAAAAACCTCTTTGCCCGATGGCTCGGTTAAGCGCAAGGCTAACGCCCAGTACGTCACGACTGGAGTGGCACAACTCGACCGTGTTGCCCAGAAAGTAAAGGCTGTAAGCATGAAGCGTGTGTTCCCGTACGCAGGTAAGGATGAGGCAAGGCACAAGGCTGCCGGACTCGACCTTTGGTATGATGTCAGCTACGAGGCTGAAGAAATGTCACCGGCGCAGGCACGTAATCTCTACAAGTCGGCTGCTGGTGTGCAGTATGCCCAGCGTGTGCCTGTCTATCAACCTTATGGTGGCGAGAGTTTCCGCCCCATTTCGCCTTCCGACATTGCCCGCGCTCAGAAGGCGGCTTCTACAATGCCTTTCAACGACCCGTTGCTCCCCAACCAGTGGCATTATCACAATGACGGTAGCATACAAGGCACTAAGGCTGGTGCCGATATCAATCTCTTCAAGGCTTGGGAAACAGGAGTTACTGGCTCCAAGGATGTTGTCGTGGCTATCATCGACGGCGGTTTCCAGATTGACCATCCCGACCTTATGAACAACCTCTGGATTAACGAGGCTGAGCTTAACGGAGAGCCGGGCGTCGATGACGATGGCAACGGATTTGTAGACGACGTTTATGGCTACAACTTCGTAATCAATTCAGCAAATATCAACGCTCATTCACATGGTACTCACGTGGCAGGTACAGTAGGTGCTACCAATGGCAATGGCATCGGCGTAAGCGGTGTGGCTGGCGGTAGTGATGGTACTGGCGGTGTGAAGATGATGGTATGCCAGGTGTTCGACTCACGTGCCAGCAGTTCTGCCGAAGCCGACTTTGGTGCAGCCCTTGTTTATGCTGCCGACCGTGGCGCAAGCATCGCCCAATGCTCATGGGGTATGGGTATGGCTGATGAGGAAGACAAGTCGGTATCCGAAGCCGTGAGATATTTCACCAGATATGGTGGCGGCGAAAAGATGAATGGCGGTCTTTGTATTTTTGCAGCCGGCAACAATGGCGAGGAAGGCCGTTTCTTCCCAGGCTGTCTTGGCGAGGTGGTGGCTGTTGGTTCAATGGGTTCCGACGGATATGTCACCAGCTACTCCAACTATGGCTCTTGGGTTGACGTTACAGCCCCTGGCGGTCTGTTGGACTATGGCCAGCAGTTTGGCGTGCTTTCAACATTGCCCAACAGCACCTACGGCTACAACGAGGGAACCTCAATGGCTTGTCCGCATGTGTCGGGTATTGCCGCGCTCATTCTCTCGAAGTATGGCAACGAGAACTTCTCCAACGAGACGCTCCGCACTCTTCTTACAACAGCTGTCAACGACCTCTACACTCAGAATCCTGCTTATGCGGGCAAGATGGGCTCTGGCTACATCGACGCCTACAAGGCTTTGCAGGGCAAGGAGGGTAGTGTGCCTTCGCCAGTAAGCGACTTCACGGTCACTCCTTCTCACGACAACGCCCTCATCGAATGGATTATCCCCGAGAGCGAGGAGAAGAGTATCGACCACCATGTTATATATTATAGCACCGAACCGTTCACGGCAGAAGACAATCTTAACAAGATTAAGTCGGTTTCGGTTGATACCAAGTTCAAGCTTTCGGGCGATGCTATGGCTTACGAGCTTCAGGGATTGAAGGCTTCTACCAAGTACTACTTCGCTATCGTGGCTTACAACCGTTGGGGCATGGCTTCTACTGTGTCGCCCGTAAAGGACGCCACTACGAATGCCGGACCTAAGGTGGATGTGGACAAGACTGCCGTATCTATGACTGTGGATGCAAGCAAGGCTCCTACGGCTGAGGCTTCGTTCTGCATCAAAAATGTAGGCGAGGGTATGCTCAAGTATCAGCTTGCGGCTGCCACTACTCGTGCCACTATGTCGACAAATTCACGTGCCCAGAAGCCGTTGCCTGGTCAGGTGGTGCCGTTCAGCGGTATTGTGGCTCCGACACTTGCCAAGAGCAACGCTTTGGCTACATCCGACTACAAGAAGGAGGACTGGCCCGTATCGCTCACTTATTCCGATCAGATATACAGTTATATTGGCGAGTCGGACAAGAAGCTGCCCAATGCTCTTGCGCAGTATTTTTATGTGGACAAGGCTAAATATCCAAACGGCTTCAACCTTACAGCCTTGAAGTTCCAGGGACAGAACGGTCAGGACCCTGTGATTGAAATCTACGACGGCTCGCGCTCTATCTCTACCGCAAGTCTCATCCAGAAGGTTGACTACGACTATTGGATGTACAACTACAATATCTCTTTGCGCGAGCAGATTTACTTTGCTCCAGGCACAAGTTTCTGGGTTGTTGCCAAGTTCCCGGCAGGAGCCAAGAATCCTCTCGGTGCAGGCAAGACAAGTTTGGATGATATTGCGCAGTACAGTTTCTATAGCTCAAATGATGGTGCCACATGGACACAGCTCAGCGAGGTGCTCAAAGGCTCAAGCTTCGAGGCTGTAGCCGACCATCTTACATGGTCTGTTGAGGCTATAAGCCAAAACCCCGACTGGAGCCAGGTGCTCAATCCCGAGCCTCTCAGCGGCGAGGTGCGTCCAGGCGAGAGCCAGGAGGTGAAGATGAAGAACGACGGCCAGAAGCTCGTCAACGGCACTTATAAGTTCAACATTCATGTCAAGACCAACGAGGCTGTCGACTCTAAGAAGAATGTGGCTCTCACAATGACTGTCAAGGGCTATCAGCCCGAACTTCACAGCAAGCAGCTCATCGACTTCGGCAACTTGCTCGTAGGTGAGAAGAAGACTATAGACGTTGAGCTCACCAACAGCGGCTATGGCGTGTTTGGCGGACAGTATGGCTACTTGCAGAGTCCTAAGAACGTGTCTTCGTCTTCCGACCAGTTCGACGTTTCTAACGGTACGCAGAACATTGCTGCACGTGCCAATGGCAAGCTGCCCGTAACGTTCAAGCCTACAAAGGCAGGCAACTTCACCAGCAACATCACTCTCACCGACAAGAACGGTATCAAGCATTCGTTCGTAGTGCGTGGTGTGGCTTCTGCAACATCCAATCTTGAGATAGCTAACAGCGAGTTCAATCTTGGCGATTTGAAGGTGGGTGGCGAGGCAAAGACAGCTACCGTGACATTGAAGAATACTGGCGAATATCCGTTGCAGTATATCTTCCCGAAATACTCTTCTGCCAATATTGACGGCTCTAAGACTCGTGTCCACAAGTTCGGCTACACAACAATCTCAAATGTTGCGGGCGACAACTCGTTCGAATATGAGCCAGCTCCTGAGCTTGCCGACGAGCAGGACATCACCTCTCAGTTCAATACCAACAACTGGCAGTCGGGTCCTATTAAGGTTGGCTTCAAGTTCCCGTTCTATGGCAAGGAGTACGACCAGGTTTATGTTTCGTCTTATGGTGGCGTGAGTATGCTTCCCATCGAGGGACGCATCTCTTGCATGGTTCCTACTGGCGACTGTGTCCAGGGCTTGGGTTATGTCTCAGCCTACACCAACTCTGGTTGGATGGATATGGGCGGCAACAGTAAGATAACCTACGGACATAAGGACGGCAAACTCTACATCAAGTTCAAGGATGTTGTGACACCTGCTACCAATGGTGGCGGTGAGACCACAACCCTCAGTTTCCACATGGCTCTCTGTCCAGACGGTAGCGTAGAGGTGTTCTACGACGACTACAATCCGGCAGGCGTATTTGGAAGTGGTGGCAACAACTTCGTAGGTGTCAGCAACATCGAGTCCGATGACGCTTGTGTATTTACTGACGCAAGCAAGATTCACGCCTCAAGCAATGGCTATGACGCTCCTTACTACGACATCGCTACTGGTAGCGCAATAAAGATTGTGGCTCCTGCCAAGTCGATGATCAAGGGTCTGTCGAGCACCGACGGTTATATTGGCAATGGCGACAGCAAGGACATCACCGTTACTCTTGAGGCTGGTGACAATCTCTATGCTGGCGAACTGACCAACTATCTCACCGTCATCACCAACGACCCGGCTCATGCAAGTGCCAACATCACATTCAACGCCAACATCACGGGCGACAACCTCAAGGCTGATGCTGCTATTGATGCAGAGTCGGTTGACTTTGGCAATGTGTTCCGCACTTCGTTGCAGAAGCACAATGTGCTGTTGAGTAACAATGGCAAGGACGTGCTTCATGTTAAGGGTGTGAGCGTGAAGAATAGCAAGTTCAGCGTGGCTGACGAGGTGAAAGGCGCATTCGACGTGCCTGCCGGTCAGGGCAAGGACATCACAGTTGTGCTGCCTACCGAGGAGAAGGGTATTGTTGAGGACGTGCTCCTTATCAACTTTGCCGATGGCACATCCAAGGAGATAGCTCTCAAGGGTAATGTAATTGGTACTCCGGTATGGAGCATTAATCCTGATGTGATTGAGTCGGAGACTCCTTATGGCAAGAATGTCGTGCGCAACGACATCCAGATTACCAATAATGGCGACGAGCCTCTCGCGTTTGCTGCCGAGCCTGCCACATGGTATCGCTCGCTCGACGTGGCTGAGGAAGGCGAGTCAAAGGTAGACTACATATACCGTTCGAAGAGCGATGGCTTTGATGTGCCGTTCAACTGGGTGGACATCACCGAGGACTACACCGAGCACATGCCTTACTCTTACTACATCGACAAGACCGACTTCAAGAAGGTTACATTGCCGTTTGAGTTCCCGTTCTATGGCAAGAAGTACAAGGAGATGTACATCTACAACACAGGTTTCGTTTCGTTCGACGAGCCTTTGGAGGACTACAAGCAGTTCCCCGAACCGCCTGCAAGTCTGCCTACCACGGAGACATTCTACAGCAATATCATCTGTCCGTTCTGGGGCAACCACTCTATGAACACTCCTTCGTCTGACGGTGTTTACTATAAGGCCAATGAGGACGACGTAGTGGTTTCGTACAAGAACTATGGCAACACCATGATGCAGGGCATGAACTTCCAGGTTATCCTGCGCAAGGATGGTTCGTTCAAGTTCCAGTACAGTCTCGAACCTGACGGAATGCAGATTGGTGTGTTTGGTCTTTGCGGAATCATGGACCACACCGAGACACGAGGTATTACTCCTCCCGACATCTACATCAATCCGGGCAACGCACTTGAGTTCACTCCTTACAAGAACTATGTTCTCGCTCCGGGCAAGAGCGCAAGTCTGCCTATCGAGCTTTATGCCGACAAGCTTGCTGATACCTACAACTACGAGCTTAGCATCAACACCAACGCTCCTGCCAACGAGAGCGTGAAGGTGCCGGTAACGCTCAACATCATTGGTGCGGCTGAACCAGTATTCCCTGCTGCTATCGATGTGGAGCAGGTTGTGGATATGAACCCGATGAGTCCTGTCTACCACGAGTTTGAGGTGGTTAACAATGGCTCTAAGGCATTCACTATCGACGATGTGGCTTCTGAGCTGTTCTCTGTTGCCGACTTCGACGACCCATGGGCAATGCCAGAGGCCTCGCTTGAGGTTTACATGGATGCCAACAGCGGCGGTGGTGGCGACCCCGACCCAGGTCCTCTCTCAGACAATGCTACAATGGCTTGGATGCCTTACCAGTCTGGATTCATGGCTCCTATCGAGGTGGGCAAGACTCCCGTTAAGTTCCGCATATCTCTCTACAACACTTATGAGGTGCGCCAGAAGGATTATCCTATCGAGTTTGCTGTAAGCGGTCTTGAAAAGGATATCTACGAGTCGGTAGTCAAGGTCAACGTTACTGAGTCTCCAATGCTTGCATTCGACCAGGAATCTCTGTATATAGAGAATGTGTCGAGCGACTACTCAGGCGTTTCTACAGTCAACATGATGAACGAGGGTGGCTACAAGCTCAACTACTCATTGCGTCTTGACGCTTCGGGTCATGATGAGATAAGCGATAATTTCGGTGGCGACGAGCCGTTCCCGACATTCAACGTTATTGCCAATCCTTCGAAGGCTGCTGCCAAGCAGTTTACTGATGCTTGCATGGCACGTCTCCATGGCAAGAACATCTTCAAGGCTCTCGGCCTTAAGAAGGTGAAGGACGACCAGAAGTTCATGTACGACGTGCCAGAGGGTGTTGACGACAACATGCTCTACTATCCGGTGCTCAACCCGGTAAGCAATGCTATCGCTGCCCTTATGGGTACAGGTGCCAACGCACTCGACGAAAACTTCTATGCTGCCACACGCTATGAGGCTCCGGCTGAAGGCTTCAATCTCACCCACCTCTACTTCGTGGCAACTGTGGGCGACCTTGAGAATGTGGACATTGAGGCTACTGTAATCCTCGGCAACGATGTTACTGCCGAAAACCGCACTATCGGTCACGGCAAGTTGCATATCGATAAGGAAGAGCCTACAAAGAATGGCTATCAGGGCATCCCGCGTATGCTCAAGTTCGACAATCCGGTATTCATCAATCCTGCCGATACCTTCTACGTGGTTGTTAAGTATCCTGCCGGATACAAGTCATCGGCACTTATGGCTACCAAGGATGGCGATAAGGAGCCTAACCGCTACATGGCTCATCTCAACGCCTTCGGCGGATGGGTTGACATCGAGGAACTCTACGACGCTGCTCAGAACACAGGCGCATTCGGCTACTTCATGACTTGCATAGAGCATGAGAAGGGCGAGCCTTGGATTAAGCTGCTCAATGAAAAGACCGAGGGTGTGCTTGAGGTTGGCGAGTCAATGCCGCTCAACTTCCAGGTCAACGCCAAGAGCACTTACTTCGCCAAGGGCAATAAGGCTACTCTTGTGGTTAAGACCAACGACCCGTCTAATGCAACATTCAACTACCACATCTATCTCGACCGCAACGCTGCGCCTCAGATAGTGGTTCCTGAGGGTGTTGTTGCTGCTAAGCAGGGTGAGACAACTAAGGTTGTTCTTAATGTGGCTGATGCAGAGGATGAGGCATTCACAGTTGCCTTCGACGACAACAAGGGCTATACCTCTGTTGCCGCCTACAATGAGGCCGACGGTGTAAGCTATGCGGATGGTATGTTCAGCGTGCCAGAAGGCAAGCAGCTTGAGGCAACTCTCAGCATCGTTCCTGAGTATGGCTACGACAAGCTTGGCAATGGTGCTATTGCAGT
This sequence comes from uncultured Prevotella sp., assembly GCA_934230685.1. Classification (GTDB taxonomy): domain Bacteria; phylum Bacteroidota; class Bacteroidia; order Bacteroidales; family Bacteroidaceae; genus Prevotella. The sequence goes on from CAKQFF010000015.1 coordinate 17,169, forward strand.
TACTGCTACCGACGCAAGTGGCAATGCAGCAAATGCTACTGTCAACTACAATGTGGTGTTCAAGAACCGTGCGCCAGAGTTTGTTGGTCAGACAGAGATGTCGTTTGGCGAGGGTGAGCAGTCGAACACGATCACCTATGCTTCGCTCTTCAGCGATCCTGATGGCGACGACTTCACTTGTACAGCCGCTTCTGCCAACAGCAAGGTTGTTGCAGTATTCACATCCGACGAGGGCTTCATTCTGAGTGCCAAGAAGGTGGACAAGACAACTGTAAAGGTTACTGCTACCGACAGCAATGGCGCTACCGCTACGCAGAATATCGCAGTCAACGTGACAAGTCCTACAGGCATCAATGGTGTAAGCTCAGAGAATGGCGACATCAATGTAATTGCAGATGACGACAATGGCAACGTAGGCATCAAGCTTAACGCTAATGTAGGCGAGGCTATTTTCTCTGTTTACGATGCTGCCGGACAGCTTCTTGCCAAGAAGACTGCCAAGAACTTGCATGCAGGCGATACTGTAAACATTGAGATTGCCAACGGTCAGGGTGTGTACACTCTCAACGCTGTGCTTGATGGCAATACAACTACATTGAAGTTTGTGAAATAAATTATAAACGTTTAGGAGGTCGAGCGGTATCCGCCCGACCTCCTATTCTTTAACAGTATTTTGATTCTTTTTCTCTTTCCTATTTCCACGCAGGCACAACCTTTATCTCCACCTCATTGCGCTCAATAGTTTTTTGTTGAAAGCAAAAGTTTCCTTCTGAAAAGGAAAGAAATGGGTAAAAGTTTCCTTTTCAGAAGGAAAGTTTCCGTGTTCAAAGTATAGTCTACAGCTTTAGTTATTCACCGAAAGCACTCCTAAAGGTCCTGTGCAAGAGGCTCTGTATTTTATAAGTTTCTTGCCATTAGCACACAGTCCGTTGTTGTTGAGGTCGTATTCTCTTTTGCATTTGGCGCATGAGGCAATACCGTTAGAGGCTATGGCGAGTTTATAGTTAGCCATATTGGTTTCGGCATAGCAGTTGGGGCATTGTGAGTCGTAGCAGTAGAGGGTAGCAGGATAGCTCAGGTTACCATAGCCCACGATGATACCCGTCTTAGGAAGAATGCCGAGAATACGTGTGGGGCGCAGGTCGTCGGCAGTTGCTTTCTGCTTGGTCTTCAGGTTTTGGTTGCTCTCGAAATAGAAGAACAGACTGCTGCCTTCATTGCCCTCATAGATGCGACAGAACACGCCAGGCGACATCGGGTTGAGCGCACTCTGCAAAGTGGCGTCCTGATGGATGGAGTTGTCGTAGAAGAAACGGGCGTGAATGGACGAGAAGTCGAAGGAGTCCTTGGAGCATGACGACGCAAATAGGATTAGGAGAGAGAGGAGGACGAAAGTAATATGATTGTATTTCATAAGAAACAAAGAATTATATTGTAGAGAGTGTGTCAAAACTCAAACAAAAGCGGGCTGACACACCCTCTTAAGAACTACACGCTTGTTTATTCCATCAGCAATTTGCGTTCCGCCTCGTCCACTCTCTCAAAGTGGAACTCCGCCAATGTCTGATTCATCAGTTCCGCAATGCGGTCGTTGCACAGATTGCCCATAGAGCCTTCGTGAGTGTGGTGTATATTATGGTCGGCATGGAAGGTGCCGTTCTCAATCTCCAAGCCCACCTGCTTGTAGGCGTCGCGGAATGGAGTGCCTGAAGCAGCAAGGCGGTTCACCTCCTCTACAGAGAACATCGGGTCGTACATCGGATTGTCGAGGATATGCTCGTTCACCTCTATGCGCTCGATGATGTAGGCAGCCATGGCGAGACAATCCTTCAGTTCGGCAAAGGCAGGCAGGAACACCTCCTTGATAATCTGAAGGTCGCGGAAATAGCCTGTAGGCAGATTGTTCATGATGAGCTGAATCTGTGTTGGCAGACTCTGCAACTTGTTGGCCTTGGCGCGTATCAGCTCAAATACGTCGGGGTTTTTCTTATGTGGCATAATCGATGAACCGGTGGTGCATTCCTTTGGCAGTTTCACAAAGGCAAAGTTCTGACTGTTGAACATGCAGGCGTCGAATGCCAACTTAGCCACGGTGCCAGCCACAGAAGCAAGTGCAAATGCCACATTGCGCTCCATCTTGCCACGTCCCATCTGAGCGTAAACCACATTATAGTCCATCGAGTCGAAACCAAGCAGTCGGGTTGTCATCTCGCGGTTCAAGGGGAACGACGAACCATAACCTGCTGCCGAGCCAAGAGGGTTGCGGTTGGTCATGCGATAGGCTGCAAGCAGGAAGAGCATGTCGTCGGCAAGCGACTCTGCATGCGCGCCAAACCACAGGCCGAAGGAACTCGGCATGGCTATCTGCAAATGTGTGTAGCCAGGCATAAGCACGTCCTTGTATTGCTCGCTCTTCTTCTGAAGTTCGCGGAATAGAGCATCGGTAGCCTCAACCACCTCGCGCAGTTCATGGCGTGTGAATAGCTTGAGGTCGACAAGCACCTGGTCGTTTCTTGAGCGTCCGGAGTGAATCTTCTTGCCCATGTCGCCCAGTCGGCGTGTGAGCATAAGCTCCACTTGTGAGTGAACATCCTCCACGCCATCTTCGATGGTGAAAGTGCCTTGCTCGCACTCAGCGTAGATGTTCTTCAGTTCAGCCAAGAGCTGTCGCAGCTCGTCTTTCTGCATGAGTCCTATCGACTCCAGCATAGTGATGTGTGCCATGGAGCCAAGCACATCGTACTTGGCGAGATAAATGTCGAGTTCACGGTCGCGTCCCACTGTGAAACGCTCTATCTCCTCGTTTACGGAGAAATTCTTTTCCCAAAGTTTGCTTGCCATAGTTTAAAATTTAAAAACGGAGTGATTTTGTAGACAAGGAGCTAAGAAGTCAGAATTAAAGAAGTTCTTGCAAGCAAGTGGCAAGAACTTCTTTAATTACTACTCCTTAACTTCTTATTATTAGTTATACTGAATCATTTGCAATACGTCGGCAATCTTCTCGATGCCCTCGCTGAGTGGTTTCTTCACCATCTGCTTGATAAAGGGGTTGAGGTCGGCCTTGATGGTGAGCTTCATCTTGCATGAAGTCGTGGTGACGGGCAGCAGCTGAATCCAGAAGTTGAAAGGCACTGGGCTCTGCTCAGTCTCAAACTTGATGCACTTAGGCTCCTCGCGGTTGACCACCTTAAGGCGGATGGTTCCCACAGGCGGCACGTTCACCGTGAGCGAGTCCTGGTCGAACTGCAAGTCATTGATGGCTTCAGCCTGCTTGCGAGCCTCCTCGGGTAGGTTGTCCTTCATCAGCTCATAGCGCTCCTTGAGAGTCTGCAGATTGCTGAGGTTGCTCAGTTTGTCGTACACGTTCTGCTGTGGATACTGAATCTGTCGTATTGAACTTTCGAATGTACTCATTTCTTATTATGTTCGCTGTATAAGAATCTTATTATGTTCGCTGTATAAGAATTATTTCTTCCAGTTAGCCGGATCCTTGCGCCATTCAGCGAGCACCTCAAGGTCCTCCTTCTTGATGTAGCCAGTCTCGGCAGCAATAGCTGTTGTGTGCTCATAGTCGGAAAGGGTGACGAGACGCACGTTGGCAGCCTTGAAAGCCTCCTCAGCCACCGGGAAGCCATAGGTGTAGCTTGCCACCATGCCCACAACCTCGTAGCCAGCCTTGCGCAGGGCGTCGACAGCCTTGAGCGAAGAGCCGCCGGTAGAGATAAGGTCCTCTACAACCACAACCTTTGCTCCCTCAGGGATAGTGCCCTCAATCTGGTTGCCCATGCCATGATCCTTCGGCTTCGGACGCACGTAGCAGTAGGGCAGAAGCAGCTCGTCGGCAACGAGAGCGCCCTGTGCGATAGCTCCAGTAGCCACACCAGCCACAGCTGTTGCCTCAGGGAATTCCTCGTGGATGAGGTGTACCAACTCCTGCTTAACGAAAGAGCGCAGCTCTGGATAAGCCAACGTCTTGCGGTTGTCGGTATAGATAGGCGATTTCCAGCCCGATGCCCATGTGAAAGGATCGTTAGGCTGAAGCTTGATAGCCTTTACTTCAAGAAGTTTTGATGCAAAAATCTTTTTCAGTGTACTCATAGTTATAATCGTTTTAAAATGTTTGTATTGTATAACAATGCAAATGTAGGCAAAAAAAGCGAGAAAAACCACATTTTGGACAATAATTAAGATTTGTAGCAGTTCTTTATTATTCGTTTTGCCAGCTTTAAATGGCTGATTTTAAGCCTTTTAGGTGAAAATGGAGCTTGGCGAATCTTCCAATTCCAATTCTTCCAGTTAATTTTACAAGGGTTGCCTTTTTCTTGTATTTATATATAACTAATTAATAATCAATATATTATATCATTTTTTTTATTGATGGCTTCTGCAAATGATACCCTTAATTTTAAACTGGAAGAACTGGAATATTGGAAGATTGCAAAGCAAACTGGCTCATCCGATATTTTGATTGATGTAAACAGGAGTTTATCAATCTAATGTTTTACAATAACAAACCCTTCAGATTTTATTCCCTGCCGAGAGAGTTTTTACTCCTTGCCGAGAGAAAAATTTTTTCCTGCCGAGAGAGTTGATTTGAGCATGTTGTACAAAGTTTCGTATTACACCTGTCCTAAGGACTTACTTATTCTCGAATTCATAACAGAATTGATAGTTGTAGTAGGAGAGGGGAGGGGAGTATCAAAACTCCCTCCTTTTTAATAAATAGAGCACAGCTTTTGCAGATTCTCCTCGAAGTGTTCTTTGTCTATGGCGCTGTTCTTTAGTGTAGAGCGATAGTTGTATATGGTTTGTAGCGAGTAGGAGAGGATGCCGGCAATCTTAGGACTTTCCGTTACGCCTAGTCTTACCAAGGCTGCTACACGCAAGCTTGGAGTCAGCTCATTGTCTTCCTTAAGCTCGATTTGTGCCTCGGGTGTCAGCAAGGTGTTCAGCTCCTTTACAAACGAGGGATAGAGCGAGAGGAAGATTTTGTCGAACTGCGAGAAGAAGTTCTGGCTCTCCTCAGTACTTCGCTTTGAAGATGAGAGTATACTAAGCAACTCGTTCTGCTGATGGGTCTTAATTTTACGTATTACCAGTTTGCGCTGATTCTCCAACCGCTCAATATACTGATAGCAGAGCATGATAAAGGCATTAGCCATCAGCTCACGCTTTGCGTTGGTGTTTTCAAGCTCATCATTTGAGTTCCGAAGCGCTTTGTTTGAGTCCTTAAGCTCGTTGTTAGAGTCTTTAAGTGCTTTGTTTGAGCCTTTAAGCTCGTTGTTAAAGTTCTTAAGTTCATTGTTATTGTACTTAAGTTCATTGTTGTTGTATTTAAGCTACCCCAGTTCGGGATAAGATTTTGTTCATAAAAAGTTGGTAGTCTCATAAATATTTTGTACCTTTATAGGTAAA
>CAKQFF010000016.1 GCA_934230685.1 uncultured Prevotella sp.
TTCAGCTTCGCCCCCAGTTCGTCAGCCGCCTGTTTCTCCTCTGTCGTAGGTGGCTTGTAATTCCATTTGAATAACATATATTGAGTATTTTGTTTTCTTCATTAGCGGGGTGTGTGCGGTGGCTTGTGTTTTTGACATGGGCAAACCGCGTGTAAAGTTACAAAATAATATGGAATAAATACTCGTTGTCACGGTTTTTAACTTCTGAGTACATTTTAGATTAGTAAGTCTGGATATTGTGTGATAGGTGCTGCGGTTATCTATTAAGACCGAACTCGGTCTTAATAATTCTTCAAGCCGAACAAAAAGAACGGCAACGGGCTGCGCTGTTGTTGCGATGTCAATAAAGGCAAGAACTATATCAAAACCGAGAACCGCACGGAGGCTTATTCAAAAGCAAGATCAGTTTGGCCCAGTCACCACGTCTTTCATTGTTGCTGTCGCCATATTGTCGCCTCGCCGTGTGTAATGTTTTGTAAATAAAATCTGTTCTTCTATTTGCCCTATTTTATATTTCTGTAAACGACACCGCAGATGGCGCATGAGCCGAAGTTTCCCGACAGGCGTTCAGTCTTCGGTTACCCGTTGCCGTAGAATGTTATAATGATAGTGGCATAAGTCTTATTTCCCCAAGTTTGAGACAATCTCGTAGATATCCTTCAAGTCGTTGGGGATAGTGATTTTCAGTTGGGCTATGCGGCGCTGTTCTTGGTCTTTATGTGCTATGAACTCCTTCTCGAGTTTAGCCATCTCGGCAAGATAGTCGGCCTTCTTGATGTTGAAGTCGCCTTGCTTTTGCTCCTCATCCTCACGCAGAGCCTCTTCTATGTTATGAGCGTAGCCGTTAAGTTCGGCTTGGGCCTTGCGGTATTCAGCCTGCAAAGCAAAGAAGCACGCCTCAAGGTCGCTAAGCTCAACGCTTGGCTCATGTCGATAGAGTAGGGTGTCGCGTCCGTTGCCGTCGATTTCTGCCTCTTGGCACATTATTTTCATATACGCCTTGCGTGCGTCGGACAGATGTCCGTCGGGGTGTATGAACTTGCCGAATGCGGCAGCCTTGGCTTCGAGTGACAGGATGCGAGCGCGGTCTTTTATGGATAGGGTGGCCAGATATTCCTCGCGAGTCATCGAATGAGCCAACTCAGGTTTTGTGGGCAACGTCTTCTCGTTTTGCTTGCAATATTCCTCAATGCTCATGTCGCGCGTGTCGCTGAGCATCTGTGCACGTGTCTTTATAGCCTCGCGCAGCCAGGCAATGAGCGAGTTGGCAAGTGAAATCTTGCGCAGACGTTCGGCAATGCCTTCAATCTGCTGCTTGTCCCATCCTCTTTGCACACGCTGTTGCTTGTCGGAGCCAATGATAGTGAGATAACTGTTGAAGAACTCCACGTTCTCAAGTTCCTGCGACTGTGCCTGAACATATTCCTTGGCAAGGTTGGCAATATGATTGGCTGATGTGGACGTGAGTCCGGTAGCTGCGAAAAAAGTCAAATCCTGTTCCATATCTGTTTGTTTTATGCTGACAATTTAAATGTTGGTGTCTTTTTTTTCCCGTCCCTCTTTCTCCAACCTCAGTTGGTCGAGTTCATGGGATAGGGAGCGTTGCACCTCGAAGAATCCCGAAAGCATGGCGGTCATGTAATCGAGTATGTTTGGTATTTCTGGAGTTAGAAGGAACTGGCGCTTGGTGTGCACCACCATACGGTTCTTCTCTGTGTCCATACTGTATATAATGCAAAGTCCGCCAAACTTGAAGTTGACGCTGTTGATAGCCTTGCGCAGTCGCGACACTTCGTCGATGTCGTTAAGCTCCACGCTGCCCCATGCGAAATCGTATACAGTGACGAGTAGGCAATCGTCGGAGGCCACTAAGCAGAAAGTCTCGCTTTGAAATACGAAGTCGATGCGGTCGTTGTCTTCCTCATTCTCCATAATCTTGCAGTTGAGGTCGGCAAGCAAGGCCTTGCTTAGTTCGCGGGATTTCATTCCGGTATAGTCGGTTTTTGAGGTAGTGCTTGTTTGCGGCTCGTTCGTGTTGTTGTCGCTGCCGTCTTCTTTCTCGTTGGTGTCCGTTTCAGTTGTTAGGCTTCTCTGTTTTTGGGTTGCATAGAAATACATACCAACAGAAATTGCGACTATGCCGAGTGAGAACAGAAAGTATTCCATAGTTGTTAAGGGATTTAATAGTGTATATTATAGCTACGAAACATATCGTTATGCAAAAGTAATGTAAATACATTGAAAAACAAAATGAAATGACATTTTCGTTCGAAAAATCTTGTGTATTGCCGCATAAAGTGGCCTTTATTGCATAATGTATGAATTTATTTCGTCATATTTATTTACTTCTCACTTTTTTTGCCTAATTTTGCAATTTGAAATAATTACCAAATCATTATATGTCAAGAAAAAAGAAACCGCTCCCGATACTTGAAAATGTGACAATAGAGGCTGTGGCAGCCGAAGGCAAGTCGTTGGCTCATGTCAACGACATGGTCGTATTTGTACCATTTGTAGTGCCGGGCGACGTTGTTGACCTTCAGGTGCGCAAGAAGAAACATAGCTATTGCGAGGCTGAGGTGATTCGTTTTATCAAGAAGAGTGAGGTGCGCGAGGTGCCAATGTGTGAGCATTTCGGCATTTGTGGAGGCTGCAAATGGCAGAACCTGCCATATGAGGAGCAGCTGAAAGCCAAGCAGAAGCAGGTGCACGACCAACTCACACGCATTGGCAAGATAGCATTGCCCGAGTTCCGACCCATCATGGGTTCGGTGCATATCAAGGAATACCGCAACAAGTTGGAATTTGGTTGCTGCAACAAGCGTTGGCTTACACGCGAGCAGATAGCCGAGGGCACTCAGTTTGACAATATGAACGGCATCGGATTCCATATCACCGGTGCGTTCGACAAGATATTGCCTATTGAGAAGTGCTGGCTTATGGACGATCTTCACAACAAGATACGCAATGCCATACGCGACTATGCCTTTGCCACTGGCATGACATTCTTCGACTTGCGACAGCAGCACGGTTTGCTGCGCGACATAATGATACGCAACTCCAACACTGGTGAGTGGATGGTGCTTATCCAATTCCACTATGATGAGGAGGGCGACGAGGAGCGTGCAAAAGGATTGCTGCAACACATTGCCGACAAGTTCCCTGAGATTACATCGCTCATGTATGTCGACAACCAGAAGTGCAACGACACTTTCGGCGACCTCGAACTCTCTGTGTTCAAGGGCAACGACCACATCTACGAGACTATGGAGCAGCTTCGCTTCAAGGTAGGACCAAAGAGTTTCTATCAGACCAACACCGAGCAGGCTTATCATCTTTACTCAGTGGCTCGCGAGTTTGCACAACTCACTGGTGATGAGCTTGTGTATGACCTCTATACTGGCACCGGCACAATCGCCAACTTTGTGGCTCGTAAGGCACGCAAGGTTATAGGTATAGAATATGTGCCTGAGGCTATAGAGGATGCAAAGGTGAACTCTCAGGTCAACAGTATCGACAACACTCTGTTCTATGCTGGCGACATGAAGGATATTCTCAACGATGAGTTTATTGCCGAGCATGGCCGTCCGGATATTATCATCACCGACCCGCCACGTGCTGGTATGCACCCAGACGTGATAGAGACAATTCTTCGCGCCCATCCTAAGCGCATTGTCTACGTAAGCTGCAACCCTGCCACTCAGGCTCGCGACCTGCAGGCTCTTGATGTGGCCTATAGCGTTAAGGCTGTGCAGCCAGTGGATATGTTCCCGCATACTCCGCATGTGGAGAATGTGGTGCTGCTGGAGGAATTTTGAATTTTGAGTTTTGAATTTTGAATTGTCGGCTTTGCCGATTAGGAATTAATCAATTTGGAATTGTGAGTTGCAAAACTCAAAACTCAAAATTGAAAAATTCAAAATGCGCTTGCGCACAATTCAAAACTCAAAACTCAAAACTCAAAATCGCCAAAGGCGACAATTCAAAATTCAAAACTCAAAACTCAAGAATGAAAAAGATTCTCTCGATGGCTCTTGCTGCTCTCGCCACACTTGGCGCAAATGCACAGAGCAAAAGTCCGCAGATTTCTGTACTTAGCGATATTAAGTTCAGCGGATATGTAATGTCACAGTTCCAGGCAAGCGACCAGGAAGACAAGGAAAGCAATTCGTTCAATATTCGAATGGTGCGTCTTGCTCTTGACGGACGCCTTATGCAAGACTTCTATTGGAAGGTGCAGCTGCAGGTTAACGGCAACACAAGCGACCTCGGCTCATCGCCTCGTATGGTGGATGCCTTTGCAGAGTGGCAGAAGTATGAAGCCTTCAAGATAAAGGCAGGACAGTTTAAGCGTCCGTTCACATTCGAGAACCCTATGCACCCGATTACCCAGGGCTTTATGGGCTACTCGCAGAACGTCAGCAAACTCTCTGGTTTCAGCGACCGTGTGGGCGAGCATGCAAGCAATGGCCGCGATATAGGTGTTCAGATTCAAGGCGACTTCCTCAAGAATCAGGCAGGACGCAACCTCTTGCATTATCAGGTGGGTGTGTTCAATGGACAAGGCACCAACCAGAAGGATGTAGACCAGCGCAAGGATGTGATAGGTGGTGTATGGGTTATGCCGGTGAAGGGACTGCGTGTCGGTGCCTTTGGATGGACAGGCTCTTATGCCCGTAAGGGTACATGGACAGAGAATGGTGAGACCAAGAGTGGTGTGCGCTCGCTTCCGATGAACCGTTACGCATTCAGTGCAGAATATGCCGCCAACGACTGGACTCTGCGTTCGGAGTATATCCACAGCCAAGGCTATGGCTTTGCCAAGTCGCAGACAAGTGGCAAGGTGGACGACTGCAACATCAACTATGCTGCCGGTGACAAGGCCGACGGTTTCTATGCCCTTATGATTGCTCCGATTGTCAACAAGAAACTGTATGCCAAGGCCCGCTATGACATGTATCGTCCGCGTGCCGAATGGTCCACATCCAAGACCAACTATGAAATCGGTGCCAACTATTGGATTGGCAAGAATATAATGCTGGCTGCTGAGTACGTTCGTGTGAACGACCGCAGTTTGGCAACCGATAAACACAACTACAATATGGTAGATTTGGAATTTGATGTAAAGTTCTAATAAACGTAAAATCAAGCAATTACAGAATAATAATTAGTTAGACTCTTCATTTTTTTCGGGGGGGGGAATTTTTGATGTTCCTCTTCTCCCTTTATCATATAAGAGAGGGGAGATACCTGTTGAAATAAGAAAAATAATTAAAGGGCAAACAATGTACAAACATAAACCAACAATAACTAACGTAGAAATGAACAAGGTAAGTAAAAACTCCTCAAGTAAAGGCAATTCACATAAGGATGATGCCGATGTTTTTCGTGAACAGAGTCTGCGTGCAATTCGTCGCAGAAAGAACATGTCCAAATATGGATTTTGGATATTGACAGCAGTGGCTGTATTAGTTGTGGCAGCAGTATTTGCTGCTTATTATCTTGACAGATAAAATTACAGACAAGCTTAAAAAGTAAAAAAACTTATGGCTCAAACTTGTAAACATAGATGTTACAAGTTTGAGCCATTTGTTTTTTGGTATAGTATCGAAAAGGAGTAGTTGGCTCCTTTTCGATGTTTTTTTCTATTAGTCTGCAATCAGAGCAAACTCAGCAGCCGATGCATAGTCGACGCCATAGTGGGCGTTGAGCGCACGGAAGCGGATGTAGCGTGCCTTTACAGGCTTCTCAAACATCACCTTCTTAAGCTCGGCAGAGCTGTCGAAATTACCCTTCATGATAGGTGAGCCCCATGTCTTGCCGTCGTTGCTTACGTAGATTTCGTAGCTCTTGATGCGGCCATAGCCAGTGTCCTGGCGTGGCAGGAAGGTGAAGCCCTTCATGAGCTTAGTCTCCGAAGCGTCGAAGTCGATCCAGTGAGGATACTTGGCAAGTGTGATAGAGTACATAGTGTGCCAGATTGTAGACTCGTCGCCATCTACAAGATGTACGGCGTCGCCCTCTTCTGGTTCCTCAGACGAGGCGTAAGCCACCTGCAAAGGCACCACGTCAACCTTGTCGTAGGTCATGGTTGTCTTCAGCTGAGGCACTTCCTTATACCATGTTGTGATGGTTCCACCATTGCGCATGTCTATCGGCTGAGTGTATACGGTAGGCTTCTTGGCACCGTTAAGGCTGTAGACAATAGTGCGGTTCTTGGCAGTTGTGCTGAGAATCACGTTGCCGTTGATGCGGTGCTCAATGCTGATAGGCTGTTCGCCTGAGAGCGACACCTTGGCAGCATCAGTCATAGCCTTTGCGCTTGCGTCGGCAGCAGGACGTATCACGAAACCGAAGTTGTAGTTCTGGCTGTAGGTACGGTCGGGAGTGAGAGGTCCACCCTGTCCGCAGCTTGCTCCGCCAAGACCAGTAACCTTAGCATCAAGATGCAGGTAGGTGCCATCTGTCTCAGGCAATTCGTTGGCATGTGCCACAACAGCCATCTGCTGAGCACTCCAAGGCAGTGCCGAAGCCGACATAGTGCTGTCGGTAACGAACACCACAGCAGGCTTGCCGTTCTCGCTAAGAGCACACCAACGCACTTCCTCGCGGTTGCCCATCGACTGTGGCTTCGGCAATACGATATCCTGCTCGCCTACAATGCCACGGTGGTGCTCGATGAACTGACCCGTCTTGCGGTCATTATAGTTGTTCACCGGACCGCGTCCGTAGTAGTCGAAGGTCTTGTATGTCTTAGGCAACTTCATTGCGTAGCCAATACGTGGGAGAATTACGCTCGCACGGTTGGCAGAGATAGCACTCTGAAGCTCAATCGAACCATCCTTGTAGATAGTGTAAATCTGGTTGGTGGTGAACTTGAAGTCGTCCTTGCCAAGCTTCTGCTTGTCAACGTCGAATCTGTAAGCCGACTGTGGGTCGCGGTCGCGGTTGCCATAAACCTGACGGCATCCCTCCTTGCCCTGGCTCTCCACCATCAGGCTAATCTGCAATGAGCCATCCTTCTGCTTGGTGATGGTAGGATTGCCAACTACGCGATGGTCGAGGTCGTAGAGTCCGAACTTGAACCATGCGTTGTGGTAGCCAATGCCAGCATCGTTGTCGGTAGGAGCACGGAAAGCGTCGAGCTTAGGACCATTGCCATTGGTGAATACAGTGTTGCCACCGTAAGCCAACTCATCGATGCTACCGTTGCTGAGGTTGAATGTGGCGTTGAAGTTGTCGCCCTTCACCTTCACCTGCTTGGCATCCTGAGTGTAGTAGATGTTACCCTTGTCGTTGGTGATAGTGTTGAGCTGCGGAGCTGCCTGCTGTGCGCCTTTCACCAAGAGCTGCTCTTCCATCTGAGCATAACCCTTCTTAGCCCAAGGCATGTCCTTGCCCTGAAGGAACTGCACCTTAACGAAGTATTCGCTCTGCGGGTCGAGCTTAGAGTAGTCGTAGTCGAGAGTATACTCCTGACGCTCGCGTGGACCAACGATGTTCTTTGCTCCCATGAGCTGTCCGTCGCTCTTGATGCACTCGCCATCCTTCCACAACGACCATACTATCTGATAGCCGCGCAGCGGTTCGAAGTAGTTCTTGTTGAATATCTCGATGCGTCCCTTGGTCATGTCGACAGCCTTGACACCCACATTCTGATAAACCTTTTTCACCTCAAAGTATTGAGCCTTAGGCGAAAGGTCGGGGCGCATGATACCGTTCATACAGAACATACCGTCGTTAGGCTTGTTGTCCATGCCGAAGTCGCCACCATAGCCCCAGTAGCGCTTGCTAGTCTTGGGGTCGATATTGTCGATAGCCTGGTCTACCCAGTCCCAGATGGCACCGCCCATAAAGAAGTTGGTGCTCTCAATAGCGTTCCAGTAGTCAATGAGGTTGCCCACAGCGTTGCCCATAGAGTGGGCATACTCCGAGATGTGGTAAGGATACTTGATGTCGTACTTACCCTTCACAGCCTCCTGCACCCATGGAATCGAAGGATACTGGTTGGAGCCCATGTCCACGATATCATTGTTGCGCTCATACTGCACAGGACGGCTTGTGTCGTAGGCCTTGATGGCAGCGTAGCAGTCCTTGAAGTTGTCGCCAGGACCAGCCTCGTTGCCAAGACTCCATATCACAACCGAAGGATTGTTGACAGTGGCGTGCACCATCTCCATGTTGCGTGCCACGTGAGCGTTGCGGAACTCCTTGACGTGCGACAACGACTCCTTGCCATAGTAGTACTGATGGCTCTCGATGTTGGCCTCGTCCTCAAGATAGATGCCATACTTGTCGCAGAGATAGTACCAGTAAGGAGCATCCGGGTAGTGGCAGTCGCGCACGTGGTTGATGTTGCCACGCTTCATGAGGAACACCTCGTGCTCCATCTGCTCGCGCGATACATAGTGGCCAGTCTTAGGATTGTTCTCATGACGGTTCACACCCTTCATCTTGATAGGTTGGCCATTGAGATAATAGTAGCGGCCTGCAAGTCCAAACTCGTCCTTGTCGGCAGGAGTGTCCTTAATCTCAATCTTGCGGAAACCAACGATAGTAGAGAATGTCTCCACCACATTGCCCTTCTTGTCCTTCAACTCGCCAACGAGAGTGTAGCGATGAGGAGCCTCTGCGCTCCAAGGCTTAACCATGTTGCCAGCGTTGAGAGTGACATCCACAACAGTCTTGCCGTTCTTGGTCAAAGTGGCGAGCTGCTGTGTGGCCTTGATGTTTGGCACAAGAGTGTTCTCGTCGGAATAGAGCTTATTCTCGTAAAGCTGATAGCTCAGCGAGTAGCCCTTGGCATCCTTGTTGGTGAGGTTGTTCAGCTCAGCCGAAATCTTCAATGAGGCATCAGTGTAAGTCTCGTCATAGTCGGGGATAGCCTTCAAGTCGCGCACCTGCACCTTAGGCTTTGCTGTGAGCGATACAGAACGGAAGATACCCGGCAGGCGGAACATGTCCTGGCTTTCGAGGAACGAGCCGTCGCTGTGGCGGTAGACCTCAACAGCCACAATGTTCTCGCCATTCTTGTTAAGATAAGGAGTGATGTCAAACTGTGCGAGGTTGCGTGAGTTCTTTGAGAAGCCGACATACTTGCCGTTGATGTAGATATAGAAGAACGAGTCTACGCCATCGAAGTTGATGTAAATCTCTTTGCCCTCCCAGTCGGCAGGGATGGAGAATGAGCGACGGTATGAGCCAACCTCGTTGCGGTTGTTGTATGTCATCCAGTTCTTGTTGGGTGTGCGCATAACGCCACCCTTCCAGTCGCCCACCTTCACGCTGTGCTGGAAGATGACACGCTGGTTGGAATAAAGAGGATAGCCATATTTGAACTCGCCCTTTTCAGTCATGCCAGCCGTGTTCCAGTTCATAGGCACCTGCACACGGTCCCATGCAGAGGCATCGAAGTCGGTACGGAAGAAGTCCTTAGGACGCTCATCTGGATTCTTAGCCCAATGGAATTGCCACTCGCCGTCGAGTGTGCGCCACAAAGAAGAGTTTTCGGGCAACACTTTGCGTGCCTCTTCCACGTTCTTGAACGAGAAGAACCAAGCGTGTGGCTGTTGCTTGTTGTAAGCTACTGAGTCAGGACTCTGCCATTCCCATCCAGTAGGCTGCGGCATCTGACCATAGTAGAAACCTCCGAGCGGTGCCATCTGCGCATACATCGGCGAAGAGAGCAACGCTGCAAGGAGAATTAATGATGATTTGTTCATAGATTTAGCTGTATATATATGTATGAATTTTCAGTTTACGAAAACGCTTTGCAAAGTTAGTCATTAAATTTTATACTACAAAGCTTGCCAACTGATATATGCTTAACTTTCACATACATTTGTCTAACTTTCACATATCCTACAGACGTACAACCTTCTTAAATATTGAAGTATTCCTCAAGCTTCTCCTCGGCTTTACCATCGGTGTTGTCGAAGTCGTTGATTATCACTCCATGCTCAAGCAGAGCCACACGTGTAGATATTTCCACCGTGTGTTGCAGGTTATGGCTCGAGATAAGCACCGTGGCACCCGTAGACTGGTTGAACTCTGTGATGAGTCGCTTCAGTTGGTTCTGGCTGCTTGGATCGAGGAAGTTGAAAGGCTCGTCGAGCACCACGAGTTGCGGACGGTTGAGCAGAGCGGCAATAATGCCCACTTTCTGCTTGTTGCCTGCCGAGAAGTCGCGTATATATTTCTTCTGTCCGAGCACCTCGCCATTCATAAAATGCTCAAAGTCCTTGAGTCTTTCCTCTGTTTGCTCCTTGCTGAGTCCCGACACCTTGCCGATGAACTCGAAGTATTCCTCTGCGGTGAGGAAGTCAATCAGGAACGAGTTGTCGATATAGGCACCAGTGAGCATCTTCCAGTCCTCGCTTACCGACGGGTTTATCTCGCTTGGGATATCTTCATTTTCAGCCTGCTGCTTGTTGGGAAACATCTTCACTTTGCCCTCGTCAGCCTTGAGCAGGTCGAGCATCAGTCGGAATAGGGTAGTCTTGCCTGCACCATTGTTGCCCACAAGACCAATGATTTCACCATCATTGATTGTGAAGTTCTGAATGTCGACGGCAGTCTTGTCGCCGAAACATTTCTTGAGGTTTTCGAGTTGTATTCTCATCGTTGTTTTTATTGTATTTTTAGTTGTCGTTCAATTCTATCAACTCATAACATGTATTTCTACCTCCGTTATCAGTTTTTCGTAATATACCTTTATTTACAAGGTCGTTGAGGTCGCGTGTTGCAGTGTCTTGTGAGCAGTGGCATATTTTGTACCATTTCGAAGAATTAAGTTTACCTTCAAATCCGTCAAACAGTTTGTTGATAATCTTACGTTGTCGTTCGTTTAGTGGTGTGTCTTCATGCTGATTCCAGAATTGTCTTTTATGCACCACGCTCTCCGTTCTTGTAAGTGCCACATTTATTGCATTTTTTAAAGTTGAAAGGAACCATCCTACCCATTCCGTGATGTCCATATCCCCTTTCTGTGCATGTTCAAGGTAGTCATAGTAACTCTTTCTGTTTTTCAGAATCTGTGATGACAGACTGTAATATCGTTTTTCGGTATTATCGGCTCTTGAAAGCAGCATTTCTGTGATAGTGCGACACAAACGCCCATTGCCATCATCGAATGGATGTATAGTTACAAACCATAGATGAGCAATAGCAGCCTTAACCAGAGGGTCGGTTGTGTTTGTTGTCTCTATCCATTGTAGCAGATCGCTCATCAAACGTGGCACATCTGCAGAAGGAGGGGCCTCATAGTGTACGCGCTCTTTGCCCATTGCTCCCGACACCACTTGCATAGCCCCTTCTCCCTCACGCCATTTTCCTACATCAATCTTATACATGCCGCTATGTCCGTTAGGGAAAAGCGCACAATGCCAATCAAACAGTCGTTCCTTGGTTAGAGGCTTATTGCAATTGTGTGTGGCGTCAAGCATCACTTGCACAACACCTTCCACATAATGGTCGGTAATAGGCAGACCATCATATTCCAGTCCGAGTTGTGTAGCAAGCGACGATCGCACACTATCGTGGTTGAGCTCTTGTCCCTCAATCTTCGATGAGTGCACGATCTCAGAAGTCATTGTTTCGAGTAATGATGCGTTCTGCTCCTCAAAGCCAAACATGGATATTCGTCCCATCAACTTTCCCCGTAGCATATTGGTTTCGGCAACCAAACCAGCCAATGCATGCATGTCTACCGTCATGTGTGGCCAGTCGTTATGTTGCCAAATATATTTTGCTGTTTTGTTATATTGGTTTACCATATACTTATTGTATGTGTATCTTTTTATGGCAAATTTAATGCTTTTCTGTTATAACCGCAAGCTTTGCGGAGATTGTTTCGTTTATTCTCCGCATTTTTGCGGAGAATAATACTCTAATAACCTTAATTCTCGATATTTAATAAAAAATATTTGCATGGCTGAAATATTATTTGTTACTTTGCATCTTAGAGAACTATCACGGGGTGCCGAATGTCTTCGGCTGAGATTATACCCATAGAACCTGATGCGGATAATGCTGCCGAAGGGAAAATGATATAACTTCAATCAAAGGAGAGGCTACATACTCATAGCCATTACATACGCGGTGCCCTTAGTGAGGTTGTCACATTATTTTATATAACCCAATTAAGGTGAATTATGAAAATTAAGATTAACAACAAGGAGACAGAAGTCAACGCCACAACTCTGTCGGAACTGGCAGCGGAATTGTCGTTGCCAGAAAAAGGCGTGGCTGTTGCTGTGAACAACCGTATGGTTACTCGTGCTGACTGGAATCAGACAGAGTTAAAAGAGGGCGACAATATTGTTGTCATCAAGGCTGTGTGCGGAGGATAGACATGTTATATAGCACAAGCGAAAAATCATATATTACGGAAAATATAAAAAAACTCTAAATAAAAACTATGGAAAAGCTGACAATCGCAGGACGTGAGTTCAACTCGCGCCTGTTTCTTGGTACAGGAAAATTCAACAACAACACCCTTATGGCTGAGGCTATCAAGGCTTCGGAGACAGAGATGGTGACAGTGGCTATGAAGCGCATCGAGCTTAACGACGAGCACGACGACCTTCTCTCTCACATCATCCAGAACCCTAACATTCAGTTGCTGCCCAACACCAGCGGTGTGCGCAATGCTGAGGAAGCAGTATTCGCCGCTCAGATGTCGCGTGAAGCTTTCGGCACCAACTGGCTCAAGCTTGAGATTCATCCCGACCCGCGTTATTTGCTGCCCGACTCAGTGGAGACACTCAAGGCTACAGAGCAGCTTGTGAAGATGGGTTTCGTGGTTTTGCCTTATTGTCAGGCCGACCCTACACTCTGCAAGCATCTTGAGGAGGCAGGTGCTGCAACCGTTATGCCGCTTGCAGCTCCTATCGGCACCAACAAGGGTCTGCGCATGAAGGACTTCTTGCAGATTATCATCGAGCAGGCCACTGTGCCAGTAGTGGTTGATGCTGGTATCGGTGCTCCGAGTCATGCTGCTGAGGCTATGGAGATGGGTGCAAGCGCATGTCTTGTGAACACTGCTATTGCTGTGGCAGGCGATCCTGTGGAAATGGCAAAGGCTTTCAAGGAGGCAGTAGTATGTGGTCGTCGTGCTTATGAGGCTGGTCTCGGAGCGGTAAGCGACTGTGCTGAAGCAAGCTCGCCACTCACACAATTCCTCATGTAAATGGGTACACGTGAAAAATACACGCCATAAAATTACTCCAATTCACGTGTAATCCCACGTATTACAAACGTTTAAACAAATAAATATTATTCAACGAGTAGAGAGCGCAGTAGAAGCTATATGATTCTTCACTCTTCGTTCTTCACTCTTCACTTAAATAAATTATGCCAAACGACAAAAAAGCTTACGCCAAGAGAGAAAAGGCGTATATGCCGGGAAAACTCTTCCCTGAGATAAAGGTAGGAATGACCAAGGTAAACCTCACTCCCACAGTAACCAGAGACGAGAAGGGACTGCCGCACATGACACCAAACGAGCCTGTATACATCTACGACACAAGTGGTCCGTACAGCGACCCTAACATTGAGATTGACCTCAAGAAGGGTCTTCCACGTATGCGTGAGCAGTGGATTATCGACCGCGACGACACCGAACAGCTCTCAGAGATAACAAGCGAGTATGGCAAACAGCGTCTTGCCGACCGCTCACTCGATCATCTGCGCTTTGAGCATATTTGCTTGCCGCGCCGTGCACGTGAGGGTAAGCATATCACTCAGATGGCTTATGCCAAGGCTGGCATCATCACTCCCGAGATGGAGTATGTTGCCATTCGCGAGAACATGAACTGCGAGGAGCTTGGCGTTAAGTCGAACATCACTCCTGAGTTTGTGCGCGACGAGATAGCACGCGGACGTGCCGTGCTTCCCGCTAACATCAACCACCCGGAAAGCGAACCGATGATTATCGGACGCAACTTCCTCGTGAAGATCAACACCAACATCGGCAACTCTGCCACCACTTCGAGCATCGACGAGGAGGTAGACAAGGCTGTATGGTCGTGCAAGTGGGGTGGCGACACCTTGATGGACCTCTCTACAGGCGACAACATCCATGAGACACGCGAGTGGATTGTGCGCAACTGTCCAGTGCCAGTAGGCACAGTGCCTATCTATCAGGCTCTTGAGAAGGTGAATGGCAAGGTGGAAGACCTCAACTGGGATGTGTTCCGCGACACACTCATCGAGCAGTGTGAGCAGGGTGTTGACTATTTCACCATCCATGCAGGTATCCGCCGTCACAACGTACACTTGGCCGACAACCGCCTTTGTGGTATCGTGAGCCGTGGCGGTAGCATCATGAGCAAGTGGTGTCTTATCCACGACCAGGAGAGTTTCCTCTATGAGCACTTCGACGAAATCTGCGACATCGTGGCTCAGTATGACGTTGCCCTTTCTCTTGGCGACGGTTTGCGTCCTGGATGTATTGCCGATGCCAACGATGCTGCACAGTTTGCCGAGCTCGACACTATGGGCGAACTCGTGACACGTGCTTGGGACAAGAATGTGCAGGCATTCATCGAGGGTCCTGGTCATGTGCCATTGCATAAGATCAAGGAGAACATGGAACGTCAGCTCGACCACTGCCATGAGGCTCCGTTCTATACACTTGGTCCGCTCGTGACCGACATTGCTCCTGGCTACGACCATATCACCTCAGCCATCGGTGCTGCACAGATAGCTTGGCTTGGCACAGCAATGCTCTGCTATGTCACTCCTAAGGAGCACCTCGCATTGCCCAACAAGGAGGATGTGCGCACAGGTGTTGTGACATACAAGATAGCTGCTCACGCTGCCGACATAGCCAAGGGTCATCCGGGTGCTACCATTCGTGATAATGCCTTGTCGAAGGCTCGCTTCGAATTCCGCTGGCGCGACCAGTTCCATCTCTCGCTTGATCCCGATTTGGCTCTCAAGTATTTCGAGGAAGCAGGCCATACAGATGGCGAGTACTGCACAATGTGCGGTCCTAACTTCTGTGCTGCCAAGCTGACTCACGACTTGCGTAAACTGAAATAAATGGAACAAACAAACCGTTACAACCGACAGATGATGCTCCCCGAAATAAGCGAGGAGGGTCAGAAGAAGATACGTGCAGCCAAGGTGCTGCTTGTGGGCGTCGGAGGACTTGGTTCTCCGATAGCCACCTATCTTGTTGGTGCTGGCATCGGACGCATTGGTATCATCGATGATGATGTTGTCGATGTTACCAATCTCCATCGTCAGGTTCTCTACACAGAGAAAGAGGCTGGACAGCCTAAAGTGGAATGCGCCAAGCGCAGACTGCAGGCTCTCAACAGCGAGGTGGAGATAGATGCCTACCCTTATCGTCTAACCAAGGAGAACGCCCATGAGCTGATAAGCCGCTACGACATAGTGGTGGACGGCATGGACAACTTCGCCATTCGCTACATCGTGAGTGATGAATGCAAGCTGCAAGGCAAGCCTTATGTCTATGGAGCCATACGTGGACTCGACGGACAAGTGGCTGTACTCTGCAAGGGACACACCACTTATCGCTCTTTGCTTCCTGACGAAGAGGCTACACTAAGTATGCCTCATCCCGGCAAGGCTGTGCTCGGCACAACACCTGCTGTAGTGGGAAGTGTGGAGGCATGCCAAGTACTTATGCTTGCAGCTGAATTTGGCGAACCGCTCATCGACAAACTCTGGACTGTTGACTTGAGTACAATGATGAGTTATGTAATTGATATGTAAAACAAAAAAAACAATGTTTTCAGACGAATTAAAAAAGATTAGCTGGCAGGAGACCACGGAACGCATCGCGAGCATGACCGCCAATGATGTGCGCCGCGCTCTCAGCAAGAGCCATTGTGATGTCAACGACTTCATGGCGTTGCTCTCGCCTGCAGCCGAACCTTATCTTGAGGAGATGGCCCGACTGTCACGCAAATACACCGAGGAACGCTTCGGCAAGACAATGTCGATGTTCATTCCTCTTTATATCACCAACTCTTGCTCCAACTCGTGTGTCTACTGTGGATTCCATGTGCAGAACCCTATGGCACGCACCATCCTCACTCCTGAGCAGATAGAGAACGAATACAAGGCTATCAAGCAGCTCGCTCCTTTCGAGAACATCCTTCTCGTTACTGGCGAGAATCCCGCCAAGGCTGGTACTCCGTATCTTGCCAAGGCTATTGACATAGCCAAGAAATACTTCTCAAACATCAAGATTGAGGTGATGCCTCTCTCTACCGAGGACTACCGCACATTGGCACAGCATGGCATGAATGGTGTCATCTGCTTTCAGGAGACATACAACCGTGAGCACTACAACATCTATCATCCGCGTGGCATGAAGAGCAAGTTCGAGTGGCGTTGCGACGGTTTCGACCGTATGGGTATGGCTGGAGTTCATTCCATCGGTATGGGTGTGCTTATCGGTCTTGAGAAGGAGTGGCGCACAGATGTCACAATGATGGCCTATCACCTGCGCTATCTGCAGAAGCATTACTGGCGCACTAAGTATAGCGTCAACTTCCCACGTATGCGTCCTGCTCAGAACGAGGGATTCCATCCCAACTGCTATATGAGCGACCGCGAGCTTGCACAGGCCACATTTGCCATGCGCATCTTCGACCATGATGTCGACATCTCTTATTCTACACGCGAACCAGCCTTCATACGCGACAATATGGCCACACTTGGTGTTACTACCATGTCGGCAGAGTCGAAGGTTAATCCTGGTGGCTATCACACTTATCCTCAGGCTCTCGAACAGTTCAGCGTGAGCGATGAGCGCACAGCCAAGGAGATTGACCGCCGTCTGCGTGAGATAGGACGCGAGCCAGTGTGGAAAGACTGGGACGCTTCGTTCGACTTGTTCAATCCGTTGAAGAAGACTGTTTAATTGAAGATCTAAAGAACTCTCGCTAACCCATGATTCAATGAGTTAGAGGGAGCTTAGAAGTTAAGCCAAATGTTTTTGGGGTTCATAAATGAATCATAAAGACATTTGGCTTATACCTATTTTTAGGTAAAAGCCTTAATCAAACCACAAAAACCTAACACAAAGACAAACGTGATTGAACTTTTATGGGTAACTTTGCATTATCAGATAAAAGATCTCTTATACAAGACACATTATTTATATAATATACACACGTTATGTTGAAATCAATAAAGAAGCTATTATTCGTCTTCTATGCTCTCATCGTTGTTGTAATGGGAGCAGCCACAGTCATCGAGAAGTATAATACCACTGATTTCGTGGCAGCCAACATCTATGGCTCGTGGTGGTTCTCGCTCTTGTGGGCTGTGCTTGCAGCTTTAGCAATAATCTATTTCGTCAAGAACATCACCAAGTCGTTTACTGGCGTTGCTCTTCACCTCTCGTTCATTGTGATTCTTGCCGGTGCCTTCATCACTCATGTCAGTAGCGAGCGAGGCATGATACACATGCGCAAGGGAGTGTTCACCAATCAGTACACAGTCTACGACCGCGACATGAATCCCCGCAATGCCACATTGCCGTTCAGTATACGTCTCGACAGCTTTGATGTGAAGTATCATTCGGGCACGGATGCTGCCCAGGACTATGTGTCGCTGTTTACCATCGACAAGGACGGCACGCAAACCAAGGGCGAGGTGTCAATGAACAATATCTATAATTACGGAAACATGCGTCTCTATCAGGCGTCCTACGACAAAGACATGTTTGGCTCGACGCTCTCCACCAATTCCGATCCTATAGGCATTCCCGTCACCTACACTGGTTATGCCCTTCTTTTCCTCTCTCTGATAGGTATGCTCTTCGATCCTCGCGGAGCCTACAGACAGCTGTTGCGCAGTCCTTTACTCAAGAAGGGAGCGTTGCTCATAGCCATGCTGTTCTCTATATGTGGCTTTAATGCCACAGGAGCCTATGCCGCCGACGAGTCAGAGAATCTGAAGGCTCATTACCTGCCTGAAGAGACAGCCGCCAGCTTTGGCGAACTCAATATCCTCTACAACGGCCGCATCTGTCCTATGCAGACATTTGCCATCGACTTCACAAGAAAGCTATATGGCGAAAAGTCGTACAAGGGTCTCACTGCCGAACAGGTGCTCACGGGTTGGATATTCTGGGGCGAGGAATGGATGGACGAGCCAATGCTCCTTATGAAGAGTGGCGAGATGAAGGAGACGCTGCAACTGCCCAATTACGTTTCTGCCAACACCTTTTTCAATAACGACATGGGTGGCTACACCATTGGCCCGTATGTAAAGGAGTATTACGAGGGCAACCACGACAAGTTCCACACTCAGGTGGTGTCTGTCGATGACAAGATACAGCTGCTCATGGATCTGCGCCGCGGACTCCTTCTTAAGATTTTTCCCTACACCATAAACGGCAAGGTGACATGGCTTGCTCCTACCGAGGACATGCCAAAGTCGATGGACTTCAAGCACCAGCAGTTCATACAGACAGTCTTCACTCTGCTCTTCGACTATGCTGAGGCAAAGAACTACAAGCAGATGAACGAGATTGTGGAAAAGATGCAGAAGTATCAGGTAAAGAATGGTGGCTCGTCGCTTCCTACCCAGAAGCAGGTGGAGGCAGAGCGCACGTACAACAAGATACCGTTTGCAACCATACTCTTTATGGTGTGCCTTACAATGGGATTCGTCACCTTCCTCTACACCGTCTCGCGTCTTTGCCGTGAGTGTCGCCTGGAGAACAATAATGATGTGAGGGCAGGCAAGCGGTCGTTCACCGACACAGCCGTGACATTGACCTCGCGTTCAGTGATGCTTCTTGCCTTTGCTGCCCTAAGCTATTGCGAGTATCTGCGCTGGACAATCAGTGGCACTTTGCCTATGGCAAACGGTTATGAGACCATGCTCTTCGTTGCATGGGTGGTGTTGCTTGTGTCGTTCATGATGAGTTTCAAGTTCCGCATACTGATAACATGCGGTTTCCTCATGTCGGGCTTCTTCCTTCTTGTGAGCCATATTGGCCAGATGGATCCGCAGATAAGCCATGTGATGCCAGTGCTCAACTCCCCCTTGTTGAGCGTTCATGTGTCGATAATAATGATAGGCTTCGCTCTGCTGTCGCTTACGTTCGTCAGTGGCATTACAGCCATCATTGTGCGTTGTGTAAACCGTAATGCCCAAGCCCTGATGCTCGCCCTGCAGCAGCTCTCGTTGCTTTTCCTCTATCCTGCCATGGCAGCACTCGGCATAGGTATCTTTGTGGGAGCTATATGGGCTAACGTGTCATGGGGACAGTATTGGGGATGGGACCCCAAGGAAGTATGGGCACTGATAACATTCATGGTATATGCGGCAGCCCTGCATCCCAAGACACTCCCAGCCTTGCGTCGTCCCACCACCTATCATGTGTTCATGGTGCTCGCCTTCCTCACAATCATCATGACCTATTTTGGTGTGAACTATTTCCTCGGGGGAATGCACAGTTATGCTTGATAAGAATGTTTTTATAGTATATATATATTACTTGGCAAAGTAATACGTATTAAATGCCCAAGTAATATATATTAAAAGTGCAAGTAATATAGTATTACTTTGAGACGCTAATTTGCCTCTAAAAAATAAATAAAAAACTGGAGATTACAGCTTCTTTGCCGTAATCTCCAGTTTTTTATATTATAATATCGTTAAAGTCCTGATATGTGGATTAGTAAGTGAGCTTAACGCTCTGCTTGCCAACCTTCACAACATAAGAACCATGACCTGCAGCAGGGATGCTTACTACAGATGCGCAGCTATTGTCGGCTGCCACAACTGCTCCGTCCATAGTGTAAACATATACAGGAGCGTTCTTAGGATTGTTCACTACGATGTTGCCACCCTCAAGACGTACTGTAGCACCAGAAAGGCTAACGTTGGTGCCTGCGATTGAAGCAGGAACGTCGGCAACGCCTACTGACTGCAACGGTGAGAATGAGCTTTCTACGAATGAAGCACTTGAGAACTGGTCGCCAGCGCTACCCAAACGTACCGACTGTGCCTGATGGAACACCTCAGCCTTGTCGGCCTTTGCAGGAACTGTGATGTCAAGGCTTGTTGACTTGGCGTCTTCCTTTGGAGCTACCCACCAATCATAGTGGAACGGATCGTAAAGATATTCGCCAGCCTTATAGTTCTGGCTGATCTTAACGTTGGCAAGATAGAGGTTGCCAGGAGCATATACGCCATAGATACCTACGATAGAGCGGTTGGTACCGGTAGAGAACTCGCATGAGTAGTCCTTCCACTCGCCGTCGATCTTGTGGTCGCCAGCATAGATAAGCTCCGACTGTACATAGTCCTTAGTATCTTCGCTGTAGTTGAAGAGGGCCACACCACACTGAGGATAAGCCTCATAGTATTCCAAATACTCAGCACAAGCCTTCAAGTCAACCTTAAACTTACCATTGTCCTTAGAGAGGTCCATTTCTGGAGAGATAAGTCCAGCGTCGCTCTTAGCCTCTGTTGTCCAGAAAGCGTCGATAGTGAGCGCGTCCTCATAGATAGCATAGTGCTTAACCTGCCATCCTGCCTGTCCTGCCTCGTCTACAAGAACACCGCGGTCGTAGGTGTGAGAATCAGGATTGTCAACAGAGAACTCGATTACATTTTCCGGATCGCGGTAGGGCAGACCCTGAAGGTTAAGGCTTGTCACAGTGAACTCACCATCCTTTTCAGCCACGCGCTTGTAGCTGCTCATATAGTTGTAGCGCTCAGCACCGTTCACGTTGTTCCACTCGGCAGTATACTTGCCCTCGTTCATCTCCTTCGAAACCTTAACGAAAGGATAGGCAACGTCCTTAATCTCTATTGCGCTTGAAGGGATAGACACGTGTCCGTCCTTCATAGAGCTAACTGTATAGTAGTAGATATCGCCCGAAACAGCATTGTCTACGGTGAAGGTAGTGTCGGTAACCTCTTTGTTCTTAACAGCATACTTGGTAGGCTCACCGTCGCTGTCGAGCTCGTATACGTTGAGCACGTAACCCTCGGCACCGTCTACCTTGCCCCATCTAAGGTTGAACTTGGCAGTGTTGTCGTCGACGCCAGCATAGTCGCTGTGCTTGTATGTGGTAGGAGTAGCAGCATACTGCTCGACCTGGAACACCTTGACATCGTCGATGATTACTGGAAGATCCATGGTTACAATGTTAAACATTGTAGACGGACCGCAGTTGTAGAACATATATGTGAGAGTCTGCCATTCGGGAGTGATTTCTGGAAGCAACACGTTGCCAAGGAAATCCCATGTAGGACCCATGTGTCTTGTCTCGGCAGCTTCAAGTACTACCATTTCTGCATCGTCCTCGAAAATAGAGGGACGGCGAATCTTAAACTGTATGAAACCGATACCAGTATTTGCTGTAAGGTCGAGAAGCGGAGTGGTAAGGCGGCCTTGCTGTGATTTGCCATCAGTATCAAGGTAGATGGCACCTCCGGCAGGAAAAGCATTTGATGAGCCCCATCCTGGAGTCTGTGTGTATTTGTCGTACAAGTTGATCCACACGTTGTCCTCAGGCTCAAAGTTCATGTCGACATCGTAGTCTGGTTCTTCTTCAGAGCCGGTGTTCATCTTCGAGAAGTCCTCCGACACAATCACCACTTCTTTTCCATAATCGGTAGGGTTGGCAACACGCTTGAGTCCAAAAGGTGTCTGTGCATTCTTGCACACAGGTTTCATAGAGGCTGTTACGGCAGCATTAGACTTGGGTGCTTTCACAAGACGACCACTAAGTTGGGCACTTGCAGGAGTGAGCATTAAGACACACATACCAGCAAATGCGATACGTTTAGTAAAATTTGTCATACACGTATAGTTTTATTGGGTTAAATATGTCGCAAATATACAAGTAATTTGTTAATCTAAGAAATATTTTTCGAAATATTTTTGACAAAACGTAAAAATAAATAGTTTTTGTTAGCATAAGTGGACATATTTGTTAGTGAATATAACAAAAAGCAAATTGTTGTAGAGCCACCACATTATTATATAAGGCATGCGGTGGTTTTCATTCACCCATATCACTTTGTTTGCCTCAATTTGTATCTAATTCTTTCTATGGGGAAATATTTATCGTTTTATGGTTGTTTCTCGCACAAAAGCAATGCCTTTGTAATGTCATTAATTCTTCGTTCATTCTTCGATCATCCTCCGTAGTGAACTCGATCTGCCTCCGTAGTGAACTCGATCTGCCTCCGTTAACGGAACGAAGGATAAGTGGAGGAATAACGAAGGGTAATCGAAGAACGAACGAGAAGCTATCGAGAACCTAACGAAGAGGCGTGAATCTTGTTGTTTTTATACCCGAAGGATAATGTGGCTCATATAAAATTCGAGTTGGGTATACAATAAAAGGAGGGTGTGTCAAAACTCCCTTATTCTAAAAAAATCACAAAGCCCTGACTTTCACAAGCCAGGGCTTTGCTATGT
>CAKQFF010000017.1 GCA_934230685.1 uncultured Prevotella sp.
GCCTTATACCAAGCGTCTATCTGTGGCAAGGCGGCATTAACGCGAGCCTCAGCAGGAGAGTGAGGATCGGTCTTAATCTGACGGTCAATAAACTCAGGACGTGCGTTGCCTGCCCATACTGTAGCCCATGAGAGGAAGAAACGCTGCAACGGAGTGAAGCCATCGATAGTCTTTGCAGCCGACGGATTCTCCTTGAGCACATTCTCAAGAGCGCGGAGTGAGATGTTCAAGCCACCGTTGTCGCCGATGTTCTCGCCAAGAGTAAGCTTACCGTTGATCTTCTTGCCAGGCAGAGCCTCAACATTCGAGAAGTAGTCTACGAGCACCTTGGTGCGAGCCTCGAAGTTCTTCTTGTCGGCTGCAGTCCACCAGTCATGCTGGTTGCCGTTCTTGTCGAACTGTGCGCCCTGGTCGTCGAAGCCGTGCGACATCTCATGGCCAATCACGCCACCAATACCACCATAGTTTACAGCCTCGTCAACATTGGGGTCGAAGAAAGGAGGCTGAAGGATGGCTGCCGGGAAGCAGATCTCATTTGTTGTAGGATTATAGTAGGCGTTGACAGTCTGCGGAGTCATTTGCCACTCTGCCTTGTCAACCGGCTTGTTCACCTTGCGCGAGATATAGTCCTTCGAAAGGAACACCGAGATATTCTGCATGTTCTCAAGCAACGAGAGCGACTCGTCGATGTCAAGTCCGCTGTAGTCCTTCCACTTGTCAGGATAACCAATCTTCACGATGAAGTTGGCGAGCTTGTCCTGTGCCTGAGCCTTTGTCTCTGCCGACATCCATGTAGCCTCATCAATGCGCTGCGAGAGGGCTGTCTGCAGGTTCTTCACAAGCTTAATCATCATTTCCTTGCTTGATGCTGGGAAATACTTCTCTACATAGAGCTTGCCAATAGCCTCTCCAAGCACACCGCTTACAAGGTTGGTGGCACGCTTCCAGCGTGGACGGTCCTGCTGAACACCCGACATAACGCGGCTCAACTCGAAATCTGCCTTGCGGAAGGCATCACCAAGATAACCTGTCTGGCTTGCCACAGCGTGTGCCTCGGCATAAGCCTTAAGGTCGTCGAGCGGCTCATCGGCAAGAATCTTCTCCACTTCGTGGATAGGCTCAATCTGACCAACGTCGATGTGAGAGAATGGAGGGAATCCCTGTGCAAGGAAGAAGTTGCCCCAGTCGATGCCTGGGAAGTCCTTCACAAGCTGGGCATAAGTCATCTTATGATAGTTGTCCTGTACGTCGCGAAGCTCCACCTGACCCTTGCTTGCCTTGGCAATGCGAGTCTCTATACGCATTGTGGCGTCGGCCTTGCGCTGAGCCGTAGCCTCGTCGTTGCCTGCCAACACGAGAATCTGCTTGATATATTTAGCATAAGCATCGCGCACAGCCTTAACCTGTGCGTCGTCTGAAAGATAGTAGTCGCGCTCGCCGAGTCCGAGTCCACCCTGACCCAAGCCTACGATATTGTTGGCTGCGTCCTTCATGTCGGCACCAACACCAGCTCCAAACATCAAGCATCCCACACCACGAGCGTCGAGCTGGGCTATAACAAGCTGATACTCGCGGCGGTCGCCAATAGCGTTAATCTCCTTGAGTATTGGCTGCAGCGGAGCAGCACCCTCGCGGTTGAGGCGCACGCTGTCCATGGCAAGGTTGTAGAGCGAGCCTATCTTCTGGCCGAGCGAACCTTTAGGCTGCGGTGTCGACGAATACTCATTGATGAGTCCGAGAATACGCTTCTGGTTCATCTCGTCAAGGTCGGTGAACGAACCATTGCGTGCATGCTCTGCATCAAGCGGATGTGCCTTGCGCCAGCCACCGATAGCATACTCATAGAAGTCGTTGCCGGGCTTTACAGACTTGTTCATGTAGTCTGTGTTGATGCCCTTCGAGGTCTGCGCACCTGCCGACACTGCTGCTGTCAGCGAGAGTGCAAAAAGAATTGTTTTTACCTTCATTATTATTTAATGTTTGTTGTCTCGAGTTACAATTTGGCTACTTATTTATTATATTCAACTGCAAAAGTACGTATTTTACTACACACTAAGACTTTTTATTAGGATTAGTTAACAACGAATTGTTAATTCCGAAAAATGAGTGCTAATATTGCCCTCCGCATTACAGAGGGTCTACGTCGAAGAACACAGTCATTGCCGCATAGCGCTTGTCCTGCAACAACGCCGCACGGGCTACTGCCATGTGCCTACGGGCAAGACTTAGGTCGATGCCAAGCTCAAGTTTCAGCACTATCTTGCGTATAGATTCTGTCTTCACTCTTGCCACTGAAGGTTTGTCGGGACCAAGCACCCGCTCACCAAACGACTGGCGCAAACGTGCAGCCAACTCAACTGCCGCCGACTCCACTGTAGACTCACGCTTGTATCTCAGATACACATAAACGAGATGGAAGAAGGGCGGATAGTTGAACATGCGCCGCTCCTCAAGCAAGTCGCGCGAGAATGAAGCGAAATCACCCGTCACCACTTGATGAATCACGGGCAAGTCGGCACTCTTCGTTTGCAGTATCACCAGTCCTTGTTCGCCCCTTCGCCCTGCCCTGCCACTCACCTGCGAGAGCATCATGAAGGCATGTTCGTAGGCACGGAAGTCGGGATAGTTGAGCATGGTGTCGGCATTGAGAATGCCCACCACAGATACATTGCCAAAGTCGAGTCCCTTCGAAATCATCTGCGTACCTATAAGTATGTCTGTGCGTCCGTTGGAGAAGTCGTTTATTATGCGCGAATAGGCATTGCGCGAGCGGGTGGTGTCGAGATCCATTCGGGATATTCGGGCCTCTGGGAACAGCTCTCGCACACGGTCTTCTATCTTCTCCGTGCCATAACCTCTGCCCATAAGTTCGTTACTCTCACAATTGGGGCATTGCCGTGGCACGGCATAGGTGAATCCGCAATAATGGCATGTGAGCACATTCATCGAGCGATGATAAGTGAGCGACACGTCACAATTCTTGCACTTAGGCACCCATCCGCACACCTTACACTCCACCATCGGGGCAAAGCCACGGCGGTTCTGAAACAGAATCACTTGCTTGCGGTTGCTCAGAGCCGAGCGCATAGCCTCAAGCAGGTCGGGCGAGAACGCTCCCCGCATCATCTTTCGGCGGTAGAGATCCTTGGTGTCTACCACTCTTATCTCGGGCATAGCCACATTGCGATAGCGCGTGGTGAGCTGCACATATCCGTATTTTCCCGTGGTTGCGTTGTAATAACTCTCCATCGAGGGCGTGGCTGTGCCGAGCAGCACCTTTGCCCCATCATACATTCTTGCAAGCATTATGGCTGCCGAACGCGCATGATAGCGCGGGGCAGGGTCTTGCTGCTTGAATGATGTCTCGTGCTCCTCATCCACTATCACGAGTCCAAGCCGCGTGAAAGGCAGGAACACAGCCGAGCGTGCACCAAGTATCACGTCGTAAGGCTCATCCGACAGCTGTTTCTTCCATATCTCCACACGCTCAGCGTCGCTGTACTTTGAGTGATAGATGCCAAGACGTGAGCCAAACACATGTTGCAGTCGGCGCGTCATCTGCACGGTCAAGGCTATCTCTGGCAGCAGATAAAGCACCTGGCGGCCCTCGTCGATGGCTTCTTTTATAAGATGTATATAGATTTCTGTCTTGCCGCTCGACGTCACTCCATGCAGCAACACCACATTCTTGCTCATGAACTGCACCCCTATCTGGTTCATGGCGTCTTGCTGTGCCTCGCTCAGTGGCTGTATGTTCTCGGGATGATACTCCCCTCCTCCACCTATGCGCCCCACCTCACGGTAGTAGACCTCAAGAAACTTGCGGCTTATGAGCTGTCGAAGCACGGCATCCGAGGCACCTGAGGCATTGAGCAACTCGTCGCAAGCCACATCTTGTATATGGTCGGGAGGCGTTTCTCCATCTATCTGGTCCCAATGCGACAGTTGCAGATATGTGGTGAAGGTCTGCTGTTGCTTTAGTGCCTTGCCGAGTATGGTCAAGGCAAGATGCAGATTCTGCTCTGTGCGAAGATTGGCAGGCAATGTCACGCAGCGCACAGTCTTGGGGCGATAGTTCTCTTCTGCCTTCAGTCCGGCAGGAAGAGCCGCCTTAAACACATCGCCAAGTGCCGACATATAATATGTCGATATCCATTGCCACAGCTTCAATTGCCGCTCAAGCAACACGGACTCTTGGTCTATCACCTGCAAGATGTCGCGTGTCTCGAAGTCGGGTTTCTCGTCATGTGTGCGCACTGCCATGGCTGTATACGTCTTCGACTTTCCCAATGGCACAAGCACACGCACACCGAGTCTCACCCCTCCGGCAAGACTTGCCGGAAGGGAGTAAGTGAAGGTGCCCTCCAAGGGCAAAGGAAGTATTACGTCAACGTAGTGCATAAGCCTCTTATTTCTTTGCCTCAGGATAAGAGATTCGCGTGTGGTAGATAGCCTTCAGGCGCTCGATAAGCACGAGCTTGGCAAGTGCTATGTCGCGGAACGTGATAGGACACTCGCGGAAATAGCCCTCGTTCACATCGCTGTCGATTATCTTGTTCACGAGGTTGGAGATGGTCTCCTCGGTATATTCGGGCAACGAGCGCGAAGCCGCCTCCACACCATCTGCTATCATGAGGATTGCCTGCTCACGGGTGAAAGGATTAGGACCGGGATATTGGAACGGTGCCGGGTCTACATCCTCGTCGGGATGCTCGTTCTTATATTTAATGTAGAAGTACTTGGTTATTCCCGTGCCATGATGGGTCACGATGAAGTCGCGTATTATCGTAGGCAGATTCTCGCGCTCGGCAATCTTGGCTCCCTCCACCACATGGTTGATGATTACACGCGCACTATCGCGATACGACATATTGTCGTGCGGATTCACGCCTGCCTGGTTCTCGGTGAAGAACACTGGGTCAACCATCTTGCCTATGTCGTGATACAGAGCACCAGTACGCACAAGCAGCGAGTTGGCTCCTATCTTGTTGGCTATCTCGGCTGCAAGATTTCCCACCGTGATAGAGTGCTGGAATGTGCCTGGAGCCACCTCCGAGAGATTGCGCAGAATGCCTCGGTTGGTGTTTGAAAGCTCAAAGAGCGTCACACTCGACACGAAACCAAACGCCTTCTCAATGATATACATCAGCGGATACGACAGCAGCAGGAACACTCCGTTCACCACGAAATGATAGTACATGTCGGGATCCATAAGCGTGAACTCGCTGTCTTGCACAAGCTGCAACGCGAAATACACCAAGGCACTGCCAAGGGCCACGAGTATGCCCGTCTTGAACACCTGGGCACGGCGGGTAAGCTCGCGCAAAGAGTAGATGGCAATGAGTCCTGCCACAATCTGGATGATGATGAACTCATACTGGTATTTCACGGCTATGGTGCATATGAGTATCATGGTGACGTGGGAGATGAAAGCCGTGCGCGAGTCCATAAACACTCTCACGAATATAGGAGCCATGGCAAAAGGCACGATATAGACACTCATGAAGTTGTGGCGCATCATCAGCGACACTATCACCGGGAAGAGCGTCATCAACGTATAGAGCATGGCTATGGCGCGCGGCTTGTTGAAGTAGTCGCGGCGGAAGAGTGCAAGATACATTGTGAAGAGTACAAGCATAAGCGTCACGAATATCACCTGTCCGATGAAGGTGCTCGTTATCTCGTTTTGTGTGGCTGAGCGGCGCTGCATCTCTCGCTCGAAGGAGTTAAGCACACGATAGGTGTATTCATCCACGATGTCGCCACGGTCGATCACCTTCTGTCCGCTCATCACCATTCCGCTCGCGGGAGGTATCGACGACAGTAGGTCGTTCTTCTCCGTCTCCGACCTCTCCTTGTTGTACACGAGGTTTGGCTCTATATAATTATTCAGGTTGCAGCGTTGCAGTATAGGGCGTTGCTCTGCCACATATGGGTCGGCGAACAGCTGCTCGTAGGCAGAGAGTGTGGAATAGAAGCTGGTCAAAGGTGTACTTTGGGCGTTGTTGCCTATCACCACACGCACCATTGATGTGGAGTCGCTGTATATCTCATTATACTCTGGCATGTCCATAATGCCTGTCTGATAGAGTTTCTGCAGACGCTTGGCAATGATGCCCACATATTCATGCGGCAGACCGGGAATGCCGTTGCGGAAGTCGTTGGTGAATTTCTCCACCTCCTTTGTCTCTACCGTCTTGTCGTAGTTGTAGTAGGGTTGATAGGTCTCAAGCAGCGAGTCCTCCTGAGCCTTTATTGCCTCATCGGTCTTGTAGATAGGGAAATCAAACTTGGCTATAAACGAGCCATACATCCACGGCTTGCCCACATCGTAGCGGAAACGTTGGCTTTCGTTGCGGGGAAGGAACCACACAATGAGCGTCACGGTGACGACAATCAGAGCCGCACGACTGAGAAGATTGCGCCAAAAACGGCGGTTGTTATTGTCAATTCTGTACATACCTTAGTGTATTTAAATGATTCAGACTGCAATATTACAAAAAAAATGTGAATATCGTGGAAAAATATACTACCTTTGTATCGAAAACAAAAAAACTCAACATATTATGTCAGATAGAAAAGTGAGGGTGCGCTTCGCACCAAGTCCTACGGGACCCCTGCACATCGGTGGTGTGCGTACAGCATTGTATAACTATCTCTTCGCGCGTCAGCATGGCGGCGATCTCGTTTTCCGTATTGAGGACACCGACTCCAACCGTTTCGTTCCTGGAGCCGAAGACTACATTATAGAGTCGTTCCGCTGGCTCGGCATCAAGTTCGACGAGGGCGTAAGCTTCGGTGGCGAACATGGTCCTTACCGCCAGAGCGAGCGCCGTGCCATCTACAAGAAATACGTAGAGCAGCTTCTTGCCGACGACAAGGCCTACATCGCCTTCGACACTCCCGAGCAGCTTGAGGCCAAGCGCAACGAGATACAGAACTTCCAGTACGACGCTCACACCCGTATGCAGATGACCAATTCGCTCACTCTCCCCAAGGAGGAAGTGGAGCGTCGCATCGCCGACGGCGAGCAGTATGTAGTGCGCTTCAAGGTTGAACCGGGCATCGAGGTTCACGTGAACGACATGATTCGCGGTGATGTGAAAATCAAGAGCGACATTCTCGACGACAAGGTGCTCTACAAGAGTGCCGACGAATTGCCTACTTATCACTTGGCCAACATCGTCGACGACCACCTTATGGAAATCACCCACGTTATCCGTGGCGAGGAGTGGTTGCCTTCGGCTCCGCTTCATGTGCTCCTCTATCGTGCTTTCGGATGGGAGGACACCATGCCTACATTCGCCCATCTGCCGCTGCTCCTTAAGCCAGAAGGCAAGGGCAAGCTCTCTAAGCGCGACGGCGACCGCCTTGGTTTCCCAGTATTCCCGCTCGAGTGGCACGACCCTAAGACTGGCGATATTTCTTCAGGCTACCGCGAGAGTGGCTATTTCCCCGAGGCTGTAGTCAACTTCCTCGCCCTGCTTGGATGGAACCCAGGCACAGAGCAGGAGTTGTTCTCGCTCGACGAACTCGTCAATCTCTTCGACATCCACAAGTGTTCCAAGGCTGGCGCACGCTTCGACTTCCAGAAGGGCATGTGGTTCAACCACGAGTACATGCTGCGCAAGTCGAACGAGGAGATTGCCAACCTCTTCGCTCCCATCGTTGCCAACAACGGTGTAGACGAGTCGATGGAACGCATCACTCAGGTTGTGGCCATGATGAAGGACCGCGTGAGCTTCGTAAAGGAGCTTTGGCCATTGTGCTCGTTCTTCTTCATCGCTCCTACAGAGTACGACGCCAAGACCGCAAAGAAGCGCTGGAAGGAAGACTCTGCCAAGGTTATGGGCGAGCTTGCCGACGTGCTTGAGTCTATCGACGACTTCTCTATCGAGGGCCAGGAGCCTATCGTGATGAAGTGGGTAGAAGACAAGGGCTACAAGCTCGGCGACGTCATGAACGCCTTCCGTCTTGCCCTCGTGGGCATAGGCAAGGGTCCGGGCATGTTCGACATTTCTGCTTTCCTCGGCAAGGAGGAGACAATCAAGCGTCTGCGCAAGGCTATCGAGGTGTTGGGATAATAATCCCACACCTTTATTAAGGTGCAAAACTTTTCGATTATGTATAACATTGCAATTTACTTGTATCTAATTGGCGTTGCCATAGCAAGTCTCTTCAACGAGAAGGTGCGCAAGATGTGGCGCGGCGAGCGGCAGGCTATAAAGATACTAAAGGAGAAGGTCGACCCCACGGCTCAATATGTGTGGTTTCATGCTGCCTCGCTTGGCGAGTTTGAGCAAGGCCGCCCACTGATGGAGCGCCTGAGACAGGAGCACCCTGAATATAAGATACTCCTCACTTTCTTCTCGCCCTCAGGCTATGAGGTGCGCAAGGACTACAAAGGAGCCGACATCGTGTGCTATCTGCCCTTGGACACCATACGCAACTCACGACGCTTCCTGCGTGCCGTGCGTCCCGTGATGGCTTTCTTCATCAAGTATGAGTTCTGGTACAACTATTTCCACATTCTGCAACATCGTGGAGTGCCTGTCTACAGCGTGTCGTGCATATTCCGACCTAACCAGATCTTCTTCCGTTGGTATGGCAAGCAATACGCCCGCGTGCTGCATTGTGTCACCAAGTTCTTTGTGCAGAACGAGGAGAGCCGACAGCTTCTTCAGGGCATAGGTATCGACCGCTCAGAGGTTGTAGGCGACACTCGCTTCGACCGCGTATTGCAGATACGCGACGCCGCAAAGCACTTGCCTATAGTAGAGGCTTTCCGCTATGGCTCTGCCGAAGGAAATGCTGAGGGCACACCCATCAAGACATTTGTTGCAGGTTCATCATGGGGTCCCGACGAGGATATCTTCATCCGCTATTTCAACGAGCGTCACGACTGGCGACTCATCATAGCCCCTCATGTCATTAGCGAGGAACATCTTCAGCAGATTCTATCCAAACTGCAACGCAAGACAGTGCGCTACACTCAGACCACTCCCGAGGAAGCCGCCCAAGCCGAATGCCTCATCATCGACTGCTTTGGTCTGCTCTCTTCCATATATAATTATGGTGACGTGGCTTACGTTGGCGGAGGTTTCGGTGTAGGCATCCACAATGTGCTTGAGGCTGCTGTATGGCACATGCCCGTGTTCTTCGGTCCTAACAACAAGCATTTCCAGGAAGCCCAATGGCTGCTTCAGTCAAAAGGTGGCATAGAAATCATGTCGTTCGACGACTTCAAGATTCAAATGGACCGCTTCATCGCAGCGCCTGAGCTTATAAGAGAGCGAGGCAACGCCGCGGCAAAAGTTGTGGAGGAACACACTGGAGCCACCAAGCGAGTGATGAACGATTGCTTCTGATTCATATAAAAAAAACACAGACAAAAGTAAAATCATTGCTTTACTTTTGCCTGTGTTTTTTTATTTTCAAATAGCAAGCCATATTAAGGCTGCTCTACATTTCTATTTATTTCACTACAATCTTCTTTCCTTCCACAACATATACACCAGGTTTAAGTCCGCCCATATTGTCGGTCTGAGTCTTCATGCGCACTCCATCAATGGTGTATACGTCAAACTTATGTCCATTTGCCACAATCTCGCCTATTCCGGTAGGATTGCTGTGGAGTGTAGCTGGTGCCGATTCGTTGTTGTCGGCATATACAGCAGTCACCTGATAGAGATAGTATCCGTTTGCCGCACCCTCGTCGGTATAAGCAAGTTCAGAGGTAGAACCGAGCAACTTACCGTCTCTATATACATTGTATTTCACAGGTTTTCCACCGCCCACATGATAGGTCACATCATCAATCATAAGGATATAGGCAGTTTCTGCCGGTGTCACATTGCGTATGGCAAAATGCTTTGCACCCTCTGGCAAGTCGGCTGTTATCTCCTGCCAGTTGCCACCAGCCACCTCTACTGTCTTCAGCAGTTCGAAGTTGTTGATGTCGGTGTCACTCGTTGAATAACGTATTTCCACCTTCTGTTTCAAGTCTACCAACTCGCCTGTCATCTGGTTTGTGGCAGTCACATTGTTGGCATAGAAGCTGATAGTCTGAGCGTCGCCGGGAAGAGCAGGACTGATGAGCCAGTCGTCATTGTCCACAGTCTCCATATCAAAGGTGTAGATATTCATTATCGTACCGTGAACAGAAGCGAGGAACTGGTTTCCTCCATGAGCATTGAAGGTGTTGATGCCACCCGATGTCAAATCCACTCCACCGAAGTCATGCGGATTGAACACAATATAGGCAAATGGCTCACCCTGGTTCTCATACATGATCTCATTACCGTTACTGTAGTATACAAAATCACCTGCCGAGAAGCCTTCGTCACCATCAAATGATGTCCATTCTCCGAAATCATAGAATTCCCACGGTGTGTAATCCTCGAAACCTTCGGTCTTGGCAGTCAAAGCCAATGGCTCATCCCAAGCTATCACAACGTTTCCACCTGTAGTCTCGGCACGTAAGTTGCGCACTGGCTGCAAGTCTGGGGCCTCCACAAGCAGAGTCTTCACAGCCTCATTGTTGCCTGCCATATTGTCGCCATTAGCTTCAACAACGGCCTTCACAGCCAATTCGCTTGCTTCCTCAAGCTTGTCCACCTTATAATCAAACTCAAACACGCGCACGTCCAACGCATTGATAGGCTCATCCTGCTTAAGCTCTTCCACCTGACTGCCGTTCACATAGAGCTTCAGCTTATATGTGTCTACTGTCTCACTGCCCACGTTGGCTACTTTCACACGTACCTTAGTCGATTCGTTTCGCTTCACCTTCTTATCTGTCTCAACCTCAACAGCAAGATCCTTGGCCGCAAAGTCGCCAATGCGTATATTATCCAAGTACAGCATCTTCTGTTCAGTGACATCCGACATATCCGTCAATGTGAATATTATCTGCACATATCGCTCACCCAAGAAAGCCGAGAGGTCGTGCCAGTTGGTTGTCCAATGGTCGTCTGCCTCGCTGATTTCCTGCTTCTTGAGCACTACCGGCTCCTTGCCAGGAGCTTTAGCCAATACAGTGAAGGTTCCCGACTTTGTGCTTGTCATCTGCTTATAGGCAAGCATCGGATGTGTTGTTCCTGCCAATGATATCTTGAATGTCTTCACGCCAACAGAGTCATTGCAGAATGTTTGCAGATACAGACTTCCTCCGTCCTCGTCGGCAGCCTCATCTACAGAGCGTCCTGCACCCGCCATTCCGAACGTTACGCCTTGTCCCTCGCCGAAAGGTATCAGGACATGGCTTTCCTTGCCACCGGCAAAGCTCTCGTGATATGGCACAGTTTCGGGCTTGCCCAACAATATTGCGTTAGATATATTGGCACTTGTGCTTATACCAGTTGCGTTTTCAGCTGTAACAGCCAATTCTATCTCCCTTGGATCTCCCTCGTCGGCTCCGAATCCCAAGTCGAAGTTCGTAACACCCTTTTCTGTCTTTGCCAACTCTTCTGCCAACTTTGGTTCTCCATAGTTGTTGTAGGTGACAGACGATATATGATAGACAACATCTTCGGGGAAGAATGCACCATCATGAGCTGCTTTTGCTGCATCCCAAGAAAGCACCACTTTAGCAGGATCGTCAGAGAGTGTTGGATTCTCTGGCGCTGCTGGCAGGTCAAGACCTATATACGCCGAAGTGGTGAATGACTCGCCATCACCCTCGTCGTTGTAAGGAATTAGAGTGAAAGCATTAATGCCTGCTACAGGTATGTCCTCCACAGCAGCAGTGTTTATGCTGCCTGGCTTATCTGTCTTCACGTCAGCCACCAACTTGCCGTTGAGCATAATCTTTACACCAGACAAAGCCGTCAATGCCGAACCATCGAATGCCTTTTCAGGAGATTTAAATTCTACAGTTGCCTTTAATGCGGCCGAGGCATCAGGAGTCACCTTCACACCTGTCACCATAGCAGGCGACTTTGCTTCGGGAGCAGCTGTCACAGAAATATCATCCACATAGAGTGCTATCGTGAACGGGTCGCTGATTGCATGGAAACCTATATAGAACACACCGTCTTCAGTGGGCTGTATCTTCTGTACATACGACTTGTATTCCGTGTTAGCCACATCCGTTGATTCAAGTACAGTCTGAGTCATAGCCTCAACAGTGGCATCCTTACCGTACTTCACCTCAATGCGCTCAGGATACGTCTCCTGCACACAACGCAACTTGAAGTTCACATAATAGCTCTTGCCCGCCTTCAGGTTTAGTCCTGGAGTTATGAGCCAGTCGTCAGCTTGGTTTTTGATGTTATAAACATACATGGCAGCGCCCTCGCCATCGTGTAGGGAGTGGTTCCATGTGCCGCTCTCGCTATACTGACTTGGTGCTCTGTCGCCATTGACATCAATCACGGTGAACTGTTCCCATTGGTCTGCCGTATTAAAGTCGGCACTCCACCCAGCATCAAAGACAGCAGGAGCCGACTTACAAGACTTTGCAACCAAAGCGTTGCCAACAGCCTTACGATGTTTCTTACCAGTTGTCAAACCTGGTGTCAACCGTTTTTCCACAGCATTGTCCCTTACCTTCAGGGATGTTGCTTCACCATATTTTTTTGCCAACTGCTCAGTACGATGTCCTTGAAGGAGCTTTCTGTCAGTTATGGTCTGGGCATTGGCCAACGGAGTTGCCAGCAAGAATCCAATGCCGAGGAACAAAGTCTGTTTTTTGTCCATAAATTTAAGTTTAATGAGTGAAGTAAAAAAACAATAGCACAAGCCCCCTTTGCCTCCATGTCCTAAACAAACGGCATTCAGCTGCAAACGAAGCAATTTACTGCAAAGATATAACAAATCTTTTATATTTTGCAAATTATATGTATAAAAAGTAGGCAATTTGAAATTTACTATTTGGTTTCTCCAAGATGGAGATACTTACACCAGACGAATTGGTGGAAAGAATCAATAGAGGATAAATACACCTTACTATATATGTATAGTTTTAATAGGTTCGCCATGGCAGAAGTTTGGACTCATCGCCAATGAGTTTCTTTCTGTCATCTGTCAGTTTCTCAATGTCGGCATCATCAACCTTAGCCTTGATTTTTATCCCAAATCGGTCATTAGGATTTCTCTTTGCCGTACGACACAGAGAAATCCTAATGACCGATTTGGGTTTAAACAACTTCTTAGTAACATACCATTATGTAAAACTTAGACTACAGTTCGAACACTCCCTTCAGACGGATATCATTCGAAGCAGCCCCTACCATCACGCGGAACGTACCCGGTTCAACCACCTGCTTCATTTCAAAGTTATAAATGGCCAAATCTTCTTTTCTCAAGTGAAAAATCAAAGTCCGACTCTCATCTTTTTTTAAATGTATCCGTTCAAAAGCTTTCAACTGAATCGGAGCCTGCGACACCGAAGCTACCTCGTCACAGATGTACAACTGAACCACTTCGTCGCCGTCGCAGTCGCCTACATTCTGCACTGTGCAACGGACTGTCTGTAAAACCTCCTTGCCGTCACCTGGTTGGATTTGCAACTGACTATAGGCAAATTTCGTGTAACTCAATCCATAACCAAAAGCATACAGAGGCGTACCTTTCTCTTCCACATAATCGCGCGGAGTTCCCTGCGAATAGTAAACCGGCAGTTGGCCTTCACTGCGCGGAACCGATACCGGCAACCGACCCGCCGGATTATAATCTCCAAACAGCACATCGGCAATGGCGGCGCCACCTTGTTCACCTGGATACCAAGCCGTAAGCAAAGCCTGCGCTCTCCTACTGGCTAAATTCATGTTTAGCGGACGACCTTGAATATAAATCACGACCAACGGTTTGCCCGTCGCTGCCACAGCTTCAATCAACGCTTCCTGATTACCAAGCAGACGAAGCGTACTACGATCAAAACCTTCTCCACAATCCATATCGGTTAACACTTGAATACCTTCCGAAACAGTAGCAGCCCCCGTACTGATGTATTTCGTTTTGAAGTCACGAGCACTGGAGCCACCAACCACCAACACTACGGCATCGGCCGCGCGGGCAGCAGCAACAGCAGCAGGGATTTCACTTTGTGTCGTATCACGAATTGCACAACCTTTTACATACGTCAACCGGGTTGTACCACTGACTGCCTGACGGATTCCATCGAGCACCGTTGTAATGGCTGCACGTTCCTGCGGAGCCGTATAGTCACCCAACTGATTATACATGGCATCAGCATTGGGACCGATGACCGCCAAATGGCCTATCGATTTGTTCAGCGGAAGAATTCCATCATTCTTCAGCAATACCACTCCTTCACGAGCCACCTCACGGGCCAGTTGCCGATGGGATTGAGACCGTACCAGCTGACGGGCCTTCTCCGGTGAGACATACGGATTCTCGAACAGTCCCATGCGGAACTTCAGTCGCAACACATTGGCCACCGCCCGGTCCAGCTCCTTCAAGGTGATCTGACCAGTTTCCAACGCATTCTTCAAGTTTTTGCCAAAAGCATTGCCTCCGAGGTCCATATCCAAGCCCGCCTTCAAAGCCAAAGCAGCTGCTTCCTGGTTATTCTTAGCCACACGGGCACTTGTTATGCCTTCAATGCTCAACAAATCGGAATAAACAAAACCACGGAATCCCCATTGTTGACGAAGCACATCCGTCAACAGGAAACGATTACAAGTTGAGGGTACACCATCAATCGAATTATAGGAAGTCATCAAGGTTCCCACACCAGCCTCAACTGCCTTCTTGAAAGGCGGCAAGTAGTCAGAAAACAACTGCCTAAGTCCGACATTAGCTTGAGCACCATTATGCCCTCCTTCCGGGATGCCATAAGCTGCAAAATGCTTCAAGGTTGAAAAGAGATGCTTGCCATCATCAGCAGCCTTACCCTGCATCCCTTTCATAAAGGAAACTCCCAGGATGGAGGTCAATACAGGATCTTCGCCAAAAGTCTCCTCCATACGCGACCACCGCGGATCACGAGCAACATCAAGTACAGGACCATAACCTATATTTGCTCCTTGCAGGCGCGCTTCCAAAGCAATGGCCTCACCCATGCTGTACATCAAAGAATCATTCCACGTACTGGCTTGTGCCAAAGAAGTGGGAAACACCGTAGTACCGATAGCCATGTGCCCATGGGGACATTCCTCTGCAAAAAGCACCGGAATACCCAAACGCGTTTCTTCTACTGCATAGCGCTGTAAAGCATTCAAAGCTTGAGCGGATTGCTCCGGAGACAGCCCAGTCTCGAGGGTCTTTTGGGTCCATGGGTCGGCACGAAGAACAGCCCAAAACGATCCGATAGGAACTTGACTCATCTTCTCTTTGTACAAGGCTGAGGGTTCAATCCCCCGTTCGGTCTTCGTGTACATTTCCCACCCTAGCGGGCAACAAAGCTGTCCCACCTTTTCTTCTACGGTCATGCGATTGAGTAAGTCCGTCACCCGCTCTTCTACCGGCACCTGGGCTTGCTTGTAGACCGGTACCTGAGCCGAAAGAGCAAAGTGGCAGGTCCATAGACATGTCACCCAAAGTAGCTTCTTTTTCATGTATAAAATTTAAACGTTATTTTTTTCAATGTAAACTGAATAGCAATTGGTTCATTCTTCAATCCTGCCGGCAAAGTCACTTTGACCTTTTCTCCGTCACGCGAATATTTCAAGCGTTTGTTTCCTTTCAGCAATTTCATGGAACCAGTAGGTACATTACCTGTCCATTCCAGCGTTTCAGGCAATTCTTCACCCTCGGGCAGTGCATAAATAGCGTACAAGGTCTTGCCATCCTTATCAGCTGTAAACCAAATATTGCCATCGTGGTAAACCGATGTAATACGAGTATTGTAAATAGCTTTACCATTCGCACGCAACCATTCGCCCACTTCATGCAAACGTTCCACCACACCTTCTTCTATGACACCATCAGGCGTAGGACCAACACCCAACAGTAGGCAACCACCCTTGGCTGTGATTTCCGCCAAAATGTTAATAACCTTCTGAGGCGACTTGAAAGGAGCATTGGGAACCCATCCCCAGTCGTTGCTCAACGTAATACAGCTTTCCCACGGATAGTCCAGCTGGGTTTCGGGGATTCCCCGTTCTGGAGTCTGATAGTTCTCG
This sequence comes from uncultured Prevotella sp., assembly GCA_934230685.1. Classification (GTDB taxonomy): domain Bacteria; phylum Bacteroidota; class Bacteroidia; order Bacteroidales; family Bacteroidaceae; genus Prevotella. The sequence goes on from CAKQFF010000017.1 coordinate 16,089, forward strand.
TTCTTGCCTCGGATGCTTCGGTCGACAGAAATCAAACCTGGATGTTTTTGTCGAGCTTTAGCCAAAATACCATCCAAGTCAATGTCATCACCGGTAATCCAACCACCATCCAACCACAAAATATCAAACGAGCCATAGTCGCTCATCAGTTCGTTCAATTGGTTTTGTGTGAAGGTTTGATAGTTCTTCCACCAGTCCGGATGACGTTCCTTCTTATAATTGATGCGACGATTTGGCGTAGCGAAATACGGATTCCAGAACCACTCGCAATGCCAGTCGGGTTTCGAGAAGTAGCATCCCATCATGAACCCCCGTTTGCGGAATGTATCGAAAACATGTAAGGCTACGTTCTTTTTCGGATGATTTTTGAACGCTCCATGAGCGATGGAGAAATCGGTATATTTCGAGTCGAACATACAGAAACCGTCATGATGCTTAGTTGTAAAAATCATGTATTTCATGCCGGCATCCTGCATTACGTCAGCCCATTGTTCTGGGTTGAAGTTCACTGGATTCAGTTTGTCCTTCAAGCCGAAATACCATTTCTTGTATTCATCGTACGGCAGTTTTTCCTTGCGCGAAATCCAATCCACGTCCTCGGAACAGATAGACCAGGATTCCACAATACCGGGAACCGAGTAAAGTCCCCAGTGGAATAGCACCCCGAACTTCTTGTCCTGCCAGTGATCCAGTTTGTCGAGTATCTGTTTGTCGGTAGGCCACACATAATCAGTTGACTTGGATTGTTGATGAACAAATCCCTGTACTTGTTGGGCCTGTGCACCCAGTGTCAGTGCGGAGCATACCATAACAGCAAAGATGTTTTTCAGTGTTTTCATAAACGAGTATTTAAGTAACTGTTCAAAATTAATTTTTAGGGTGTCCAGTTAGATGTTCCGAAAAACAGATGCAGAAATCACCCATTAAGTTATTAATATAACGCTCTGATATTTAACGTTTTAAGCAACGAAATAGTTCTTTAAAAATTTGCATACCTCGTTGATTTTTAGTAACTTTGAATGTAATTTCAAGATACGTAAATCAATGAAAAAGTTAGATTCAAACCAAGATAAAGAGTCACTCCTTGAGGAGCTAAAACGTCTTCGTAAAGAGAACAAGAAATGACGAGCAGGATATCCAAAAGTCTCGAACATACTAAGGAAAATACTCTTGCCAAAGCGTCTTGGGCGAATGAAGAACAAATTGTTAGGCTCATCCTCCAACATCGGCAAGTACATCGTCTTGTCGACATAATAGTTGTTCTGCTCAATGACTTTCACAAAGTCAGACATTCCATAGGGTATTCTTTTTACTTGCTCCATAAACCACCTTCTGTTTTTATGACGATAAAGTTACTACTTATATCCGATACAAACAAGCTTTTGATTCATTTTCATTCTTTATTTGAATAATCGGTTTGTTAAGTACTCACAAAAGCGGGACACTAATAAGCATTTTTCGGTTCATACTTATTATGATATTTCAAAAAAACACATTACTTTTGCATACATGGAAACACGAAAAATACATAGTAATATATCATTTAAACTAATATTATATTGCGATGAAAACAAGAATGGCACAATGCACTATTTTATATGAGACATGGCAGATGCAATGTTGTGGTGACCCTATACAGGTAGGACAAGTAGTCAGTTTGCCCTGCATAAAGAAAGGGCCATACACTTGTGCATGCGGTATAAACATTGATTTTGATGAAGAGCATCACAATGAAGATGCCAATTGCCTGATACGTGGCAAAGTAACAGAGATACGATCGGTGTTTGTAGACAGTTATGCTAACGGGAAAAGTGACACCAGGTTAGTTGATGACCCAAACAACACTTTTGCAGTCATTGAGGTAGAGTATATAGACGGATGGGAGAAACCTGATTGTTATGAACACAGAAAAGGCAACAATCCCTGTTTCTACATCATCACTCTTGAAAATGCTGTAGAGTGTGTGCTTGACAGTTGCAACCTTCCATTGAACCAAGGAGCATATGTGAATATTGCGCCTGATGATGACTCAAAGACTCTCTTTTGCGATGAAGAAGGTTCTGAAATTGGAACTGTTGACGAACTGACGATATACAAGGACGAGAAATCTCAGAAGATAGACCTGACGGCTTATAGCTGGCACAACGACCTACTCGCATGGCACAAGTTCTTTCAAGCAAACATCCATGACGGCTATAAGAATATTGATAACACTGAATGGCTTAAATGGTGGGCTAAAGGCTGGGCTCTTGCCAAGGAAATACGAGAACTTCTACCCATAGAAATCGGATTAACATACGGTCATCGTAGTCAAAGTGTTCAAGTTATAAACGGTGATGATCTTAATACCGAATCATTCCGCATATATCTCCCCAAGCATATGCAAAATAGAATTGACGAAGGATTATACATTCCGAAGGCACACGTCAACAGTGAGATGAAGGATGATGAAAGCCTCAACTATATGTTTAAGCTGAACGAATCCGAACATAACATCCACCCCAACGACCGGGTTATGCTTGGCGTATCCGACCGTAAACAATATCAAACAGGAACAGTAATCCAATGCCCAACTAATGAACTGCTCATTCATACAGACTGGCCCTTGGATATGGCAGAATATTATTCAATAGAATTGATTGTATAACCATTTTACTTATGGATGTTTATCAGAAGCATTTGCTGCGACTTGTAGTTTTGCACATAGTTGGTACAAAATTACAAGCCGTAGTTGAATACCGTAAAAACACCAAACAATAAGGTTATCACTTGCCCAATGCATCATTTCACCTTATTGCAATACTCCTTAAACTCTGTTCTTGTCATTGCGATTCCCTTAGATGCGTTGCTGTCAAGTCCGTAAGTGAAAGGAGAGGACAGCGGAGTATATTTGCCCAACTTCAAGCAGATACGGATAGGCTTGTCATAACCTCCATATTTCAAGGCTGAGCCTTTAGCTTCCGCTTTCTCTTTTGCCAGCACTTCACTCATATCCTTTGCTTCCACCGAGAGCACCTGATAATAACCTTTCACAATATGATTGTCTACAGGGGCAAAGTACTTTATCTTTTGGAAATCCACTCCTGAAAGGATTGACTTATATCCTGAGAAGAAAATATCGCTTTGACCATTAAATACCAACCATTTGGGTGTATTCACATGACCGTCTACTGATGCTATGTAGAACGTACCTTTGTTAACAGGCTCATCCGAGTATTCCAAACCCTTTTGAGGTATGCTTTCCTCAAGCAACCGCTCTCGTCCATTGTCATCCTCAAGCCAGTGGCGTATCTGCCGGCGCAAGGCTTGCTCTGAACTATTGGCATCTATGACAATGCTTCCATCCTCATTGTGCTGCTCTTGGTCGGGACGCAAAGGAAAAGCACCAATACCAATCAAGCGATTCGACTGCTGATAGTAGTAGTCACCATTCTCAGCATCAAGAGCCTCCAATGGTATGCGACCCGGAAACAGCACATAACCTGCAATGATCTCTTTCTTCAAGTGTTCATGGTCGTGCCCTTCTTCTGTGTAATATATAGCATCACGATAGCGATGCATCTGGTCAATGGCACTAGCTGGCGGAACATCATAACGGCTGTCATATCTGCTGCCATTTTCATCAGTGTCGGCTATGCGGTATTTAGCATCAAACAGATAGGTAAACTTCATATTGCCTTCTGTCTGCTTACTCAATCTCAGCACGATGTCCGGACGCTGCACCGTTGTCATGGTATTGGTTCCTCTAATGGCCGACTGAGATTTGCCTTTATGCACTTCGGCATTGTAGCACACACTTGCCAACTCAATACCAGCTTGGTTGATGAAACTTACCGAACCGCCATACACAAGTTGTGGAATAAAGTCGTTGGTAATGTCTCTGCCGTTCACCTTTGGATTGGCATTCTTGCCCAACTCGTTCATCACGTCCTGCACGATATTCTTCACCTTGATGAAGCACCATATCTCATAGAGGTCGCAAATGTCCTTCACTTCCAGTTTCCTCATGCCTTCCTCCAATTCGTAACCCTGTTGCAGTTCCACCCATTTTTCCATAATGGTCTTGTAGCCTTGGGCTTGTTTCATCACGAGGTTGTCTTGTGTGAATCCCTTGAATTGTCCTACACCACGGAAGAAGGCATTGTTCGAGAGCTGCATCAGCTCATTCTCCATATCGCTGAGCGAAGTGTCTATACGCTTGGGGTCGTCAAGATGCAAGGCTGTCATTATGTGTTCCTTCACTACAACAAAACGGCGTGTCATCTCACGAATGGCATATTTCAAGAAACGGTTCTCTATTGTGTCATGACTCAACGTCAGTTCCTCTGTGCGGTATAGATGGGCGGGGTTGTCTTTGTGCATCTGGTATTCGTTTTCCAATTCTCTTGGAATATACGCCATACGCTCAGCTCTCTCATATTTGGCAATGGAGCGCAGCCGACGCTTGGGGCGGTCTATTATCTGACGTGCTGCCTTCATGATGTCGGCATAACATGACTTGAATATCTGCCACCATATCAACGGATTGTTCTCACCTGCACCTTGACGCATACTGAGATAGGTATCCTTCAGAAACGATGTGCTCAGCATGGCATACTCATGCTCTATGTCAGAGATGATTATCTTCAAGTCGGAGCGATAGTCCAACTTGTAACTCAACACCTCGGTCATAAACTTCAATTCCTTGGTAAGCTCCTCTCCTTTCACTTTATAGGTGATTCTAAAGTCGGTCATGCCCACTTGGTTATGAAAGTTCAATGAGCCATAGAGTTCATCACCTGTACTGATAATAGTGCTTTTGTCCTTGCCGTCTGTGCGCAGATGATCGTTGATGGCAAGCGACAATTCTTCCAAGTCTTTACCTTTACCACGTACAATAAGCGGATATTCTGTATTCTCAAAGAAAACCGCTTCATGGCGAATGTCATTTCCCTCCTGTGCGTTTCCGTCAAAAGAGAACTTGACATTCTGTGCTTCCGATGTGTAGCGGCACAACAACTTTGCGGCACTGTCTTGTTCGTCAGTGTCGATGCAAAGATTACGGACAGTCTCGGCTATTCTCCGCTCATGGTTAGGACATGAAAACCTTATTAATAAGTCCTCGTTTGTCACTTCAAAGTTGAATACGCTTGCCATGCTTTTTTCGATATGAATGGTTAGTTCCAGAAGGAAACGAAATGGTCACGCTTAAGTTGACTGAGCATACTATCAATCTTCTTGATAGAATTTAGCTTGTCTTGTTCTCCCAACTGATTTGTGATAATATGGCGCAAGGCAGTAAGTATGTTCAAGTCGCCATATTGCTTGGCTTCATCCACATTCACCTCTGCTTTGGCTATACGTTCTTTGTCTGCTTCCGAAGTTGTAATCTTCAGTTTCGTTTCATCGCCCTCTATGCGTGAGAGGATTTTCATAAGCGTAAAATTATCCAATGCGTCCACACAGTTTGGCTGACCAAACTCTTTGGACGCTTGCAGGTA
>CAKQFF010000018.1 GCA_934230685.1 uncultured Prevotella sp.
TGGCCCTGCACTCCACCCGATACAGTAGGCAAGAAAGCAGCCACAGCATGTTGGTAGTCTTGCTTGCGTTGGCGTGCGTTGATAGTCTCACGCTTCACATCCATAGCATGCTCTGCTGCATACTTCATGCAGTCGTCAAGACTCCAACTCTGTGCCGAGACTACAGACGCAACCATCAACCATCCTATCAGTAATACTTTTCTTTTCATAATCCTCATTATTTTGACATTATAAGGACAAGGGCTGTGCCAAAACAATAATTCTACTGATAATCAAAAGATTAGCACAGAAGCCTCATAAACCATAATGTCCAATAATTAGACACTGCCGTCTAATTATTGGACAACCAATCAATTGTTTTTGCTTAAAAAGATATAAAATCTTCGTATCTTTATATATAGTATCAAACTTAAATATTAACTTTACATTTGAAATCCAAGAACAGGGTTTCCTCATTTATGAAAACTTGGTTCGAAGAGTCTTATAATAAAAAGAGAGTTTTAGGATAATGCGCAATTTCAACAATAGAAGAAAGAGGTTTGCATGGCTGCTGATGTTGGTGTATCTGCCAATGATGCTCGCCATTACCTTCCACCACCATTCGGAGGCGGAGGGAGCCACCGCTACGTCCTATTGTTACGATTGTGTACATCATATCCGCCATAATGGGCATCTTAGTGCCAACCAGAGTTTCATGCACGATTGCGTGCTCTGCCAGTTGCACAGCTTGCCTTATGTGGTGCCAACCATTGTTCGCATAGCAGTATTTATTGCTATGGTTCACGTCGCTTTTGTCATGTCCTGCCCATTTGTCAAGACTCGCCAAGGCGACATTCATTCCACTCGTGCTCCCCCAGTACCTCTATATTTGTAGTTTTTTATTTTCAACAACTTATTGTCATGCGCTCACATCAAGTGCTAAGGCCATCTCCTTGCCTGAATATTCGGTGAGGATTTCGTCTCAGGCAGACAGCATCAAGCGTATGACGAGGGACGGTGTGTCCCCCTAAAAAAAGATAAAACAAAACATATTAAGAAAAATGAAATCAAAGAATTATCAGTTGATGCTCCTCACTGGTGCATTGACAGTCTCATTTGTGGCTCAAGCAGCCGATGTTAAGAACAATAGTATTGTAAAGGACAGCAACGACACGGAGGAAACCATAAAGAACACGGACGCCAATGTGTATGGTCATGTGGTTGATGCCAAGACGGGCGAGCATATGCCATATGCAACAATACAAATCAAAGGCACTACCATTGCCACAACAACCGACAAGACGGGACACTATTTCCTAAAGAACTTGCCAGAGGGTACATTCACGGTAGTTGTGAAATGTTTAGGCTATAAGACAATGGAGAAAACCGCGACCATAAGGCATGATGCCACCCAGGAACTCAACTTCTCTCTTGAGACCGACGATGTGGCTCTCGACGAAGTTGTGGTTTCTGCCAACCGCAATGAGACGGCAAGACGATTGGCTCCCAACCTGGTTAATGTTATCGGCAGCAAAATGTTTGACATAACACAGTCAACATGCCTGGCACAAGGACTCAACTTCCAGCCTGGTGTACGCACGGAAGACGACTGCCAAAACTGTGGATTCACCCAGGTGCGCATCAATGGCCTTGACGGACATTACTCACAGATATTGGTAGACTCACGTCCTGTGTTCTCTTCATTAAACGGTGTGTATGGTTTGGAGCAGATTCCTGCCAATATGGCCGACCGTGTGGAGGTGGTACGTGGTGGAGGCTCAGCACTCTTTGGTGCTTCTGCCATTGGCGGAACCATCAATATCATCACCAAGGAACCTATACGCAACTCGGCTTCCTTCGGACATACCTTTATGTCGCAGGGTGGGGCCAACTCTTTCGACAATGTGACAACGGGAAATGTATCCTTGGTGACAGACGACAACAAGGCAGGTGTGTATGCTTATGGACAGACACGCACCCGACAAGGCTATGACCATGATGGCGATGGCTATACCGAGGTGCCTGAGTTGGACAACCAGACTTTCGGCATTAACTCCTATCTGCGCCTAAGTCCTTATTCCAAGTTGAGCCTGCAATATCATGGCATACATGAGTTCCGCCGTGGCGGCAACAAGCTCGACCAAGTTCCCCATGAGGCTAATATCACAGAGCAGGTGGAACATGACATTCAGGGTGGAGGACTCACTTATGACTTCTATTCTCCTGATGAGAAGAACCGCTTGTCGGCCTATTTCTCATTCCAGACCACAGCCCGCAAGAGTTATTATGGCGGTATCGGAGAGGGAACGGATGAAGACAAGGAAATAGCCAGCAAGGCCTATGGCACCACACACAACCTCACATACGTAGCCGGAACACAGTATGTTCGCTCATTCGGCAAGATGCTCTTCATGCCATCCGACTTGACACTTGGCGCAGAATACAACTTCGACGGCTTGAAGGATGTCATCCTCGGCTACGACCGCCACTTCAAGCAGGATGTGCGCATAGGTAGCTTCTTCTTCCAAAACGAATGGAAGAACAAGCAGTGGAGCTTTCTCTTGGGTGGACGATTGGACAAGCACAACTTGATCGACAACGTCATCTTCAGTCCTCGTGCCAATCTCCGCTTCAATCCTACAGAGAATGTAAACTTGCGCATTACGTATGCAGGTGGTTTCCGTGCTCCTCAAGCGTTCGACGAAGACTTGCATGTTGGTGTAGTTGGTGGCGAGCGACTGGTTACGGTATTGGCAGACAACCTGAAAGAGGAACGTTCAAACAGTTTCAGCGTGTCAGCCGACCTATACCACAAGTTTGGCAATGTGCAGACCAATCTCTTGATAGAAGGATTCTATACCAACCTGAACAATGTGTTCGCACTACGCCAACTCGACAAACCTGATGCACAAGGCAATACCGTGCAAGAGCGTTATAATGCTTATGGCGCAAAGGTGTTCGGCTTGAATCTTGAAGGCAAGGCTATGTTCACCCGCTGGTTTACGCTCCAGGCAGGACTCACCCTGCAGCAAAGCCATTATGACGAAGCAATCGCATGGAACGACGAAGTGCCGGAACAGAAATACAAGAAGATGATGCGCACTCCTAATACTTACGGATATTTCACTGCAAGCTTTACTCCAGTGAAACGTTTCACCGCCTCAATCACGGGCAACTATACTGGCAACATGCTTGTTGGCCACTCAGCAGGTTCGGGTGTTGAGAAGCCAGTGGCTGTGACTACTCCTAAGTTTATGGAGGTGAATATGAAGTTGTCTTACGATTTCACTATCTACAAGTATCTTACTCTTCAAGTGAACGGTGGCATACAAAACATTGCCAATGCTTATCAGAAGGACTTCGACAAGGGATGGAATCGTGATTCTGGCTACATCTATGGTCCGTCGCTTCCAAGAAGCTACTTTGTTGGCTTGAAGGTGAACTATTAAAAACATATATGGTTACATTAAAGAGGTACGGCTTGAAACCGAACCTCTCTAATGTAACCATTTTTCTGTTTTTATCACTCCGGCTCATGCTCCTTCGTGACATACCGTTGCCAATAGGCAATAAGTAGTGTAGTGAGTGGCAGGGCAATAATCAGTCCGATAAATCCGAGCAACGCGCCCCATACCGAAAGCGAGAGCAGCAATATGGCAGGGTTCAATCCCATAGCCTTGCCCATGATTTTAGGCGTCACTATCATGTCCGTGATTATCTGCACAACGATGAACAGTCCCACGGCCAAGCCAAACACCATCCAGAAGTTCTGTCCTGTGTCGGCTGCCTTAAGCATGGCAAGGAAAGCCGTAGGTATCAGGGCGAAGGTATGAAGATAAGGCACAAGGTCCATCACGCCGATAAGTATGCCAAGACCTATGGCCATGGGGAAATCCATTATGCTGAAACCTATGCAGAACATTACGCCCATGCACAACGCCACAAGACTCTGGCCACGGATGTAGTTGTTCAGCTCACGCTCCACGTCAACGGCAAGCTCACGCCAGAAGGGACGGTTCTTCTTGGGGAATATCTTAATCCAGTTGCTCGTGAGAAACTCATAGTCGAGCAATATGAAGAACATATATAATAAGGTGATACACGATGCCACAATACCTTTTATTATATACGCCGTGCGGCCTATCACGGCAAACACCTTGGGCATGGTGGTCCTTAATGTCTCCTTGAAGTCGGAACTCTTGAAGAAACGCTCTATCTCCGTCTGGTTGTCCTCTATCCAACGCTTCACAAGCGTGGTAAGGTCGTTGGTATGTGTGGTCTGGTGTAGCCAGTGCATCAGATAGCTGTATAGTTTCTGAAACTGATCAAACATGGGTGGGATGATGAAATACACCATCAGTCCAATCACGCTCAGCACAGCAAGCATAGCTATTATTATGGCCAATGCCCTCACCTTGACGTGCATCCTATACTGAATGAACTTCACCATCGGATAGAGCAGATATGCAAAGAGCCACGCTATGAAGAATGGCAACAGCACACTGCTCAGATAATTGGTGATGTAGAGCACAGCGAGCACAAGCGCTCCTAATCCTACCCACCGCACAAGTTTGTCGAATGTTATCTTTTCTGCCATAATCCCGATTCTTAGTCCTTCAACTTATTATAGCACTCCCGGCATAGCGGCTCATATTCAGCCTGCTCGCCAATAAGCACCCTATTGTCATCGTGAACAAGACGATGGCTGACATAAGCAAGCGAACCGCACTTCACGCAAATGGCATGTACCTTGGTTACATCGTCGGCAACGGCACAGAGCGAAGGAATAGGTCCGAAGGGGATGCCCTTGAAGTCCATGTCGAGACCTGCGATAATCACACGCACATTACTGCCAGCAAGCTCATTGCACACATCCACGAGACGCATGTCGAAGAACTGAGCCTCATCGATGCCCACCACATCAATGTCAAACTCGCCATCCTTGGTTCTGGCAAGCGACGTGATGATGTCGGAAGCCTTGGCTATCGGTGTCGACGGAATCTCGTTGCGGTCGTGGCTCACTACATTAGCCTCAGAATAACGCTTGTCAATCTGCGGCTTAAAGATTACAACTCGCTGGCGTGCGAACGTGGCACGCTTCATACGGCGGATCAATTCCTCGGTTTTTCCCGAGAACATCGACCCGCAAATCACTTCTATTCTACCTTGGCGATGCTTCTCGCCCACTAAATATGCTGTCATGATAGGTGCAAATTTACAAAGACGTTTTAAAAATTGCAAAGAAACACCATTATTTTTTGCCATTCTTGGAGAATATAGCTATATTTGTTGCCTAATATGGGTATATTGTATATTGTGCCCACTCCTGTGGGTAATATGGAGGACATGACAATGCGTGCCATCCGTATATTGAAAGAGGCCGACCTGGTGCTTGCCGAGGACACGCGCACATCAGGAATACTATTGCAACACTTCGGCATTAAGAACCGCCTTGTGTCGCACCACAAGTTTAATGAGCACGGTACAAGTGCCGGAATAGTGGAGCGATTGAAGGCGGGCGAGACTATTGCGCTCATAAGCGACGCTGGTACTCCTGGCATTAGCGACCCTGGCTTCTTCCTCGCTCGCGAGGCTGCAAAGGCAGGCATCACAGTGCAATGTCTGCCGGGAGCCACGGCTTTCGTACCTGCTATAGTGTCATCAGGATTGCCATGCGACCGTTTCTGCTTCGAAGGTTTCCTTCCACAGAAGAAGGGACGACAGACATTGCTCGACTCATTACAAACGGAAACACGCACTATGATATTCTATGAGTCGCCCTATAGACTGGTGAAGACGCTTGAGCAGTTTGCTGCCACATTTGGCGAAGACCGTCAGGCAAGTGTGTGCCGCGAGATATCAAAGCTGCATGAAGAGAGTGTGCGTGGCTCACTGAAGGAAATCATTGCTCATTTCCATGAGACTGAACCCCGTGGCGAAATAGTCATTGTTGTGGCAGGATGCGGTGAGGGCGAAATGTCGGCATTGAAAGCTCTTAAAGCCCAAGCCAAGGAAAAGAAACCCAAACTGAGCAACAAGGAACGCTATGCTCTGCGCGAGGCTGCTCCGCAGGAGTTCAAGAAGAAGAAGTTCAGGGAGGAAACAGAAGAATAAACATTCAGAAGAAAAGAAAACTGAATAATAATAATAAGGAACAGAATAATTAACCAAAAACCCAAACAAATATGAAAAATTTATCGTTTTTACTATTTGCATTGGCATTTACGTTGTTCGTATCATGCGGTAACAACGACAAGAAGCCACAAACTGAGAAATTCGAACAAAACGATTCTCTCCAGAAAATCATCTCGCAGAAGGACAATGAAATCAATGACATGATGGAAACCTTCAACCAGATACAGGAAGGACTGCGCGAGATCAACGAGGCTGAAAACCGCGTAAACATCGTGAAGGATGGCGAAGGTGCCAACAAGCGCCGCCAAATTGTGGAAAACATTCAGTTCATTCAGAACACTATGAAGCAGAACCGTGCTCTCATAGAGAAGCTGCGTCAGCAGATGCGCGAGTCGAGCATCAAGGGTGACAACATGCGCAAGAGCATCGACGACCTCGTGAAGCAGCTTGAAGAGAAGGACCAGCAGTTGCGCCAGCTACGCGCTGAACTCGACGCTAAAGACATTCATATTGCCGAACTCGACAAGACAGTGAGCACACTCAACGACAACGTGTCGTCGCTCACAAGCGAGTCATCACAGAAGACTGAGACCATCAATGCCCAGGACAAGCAGCTCAACACTGCATGGTTTGTATTCGGCACCAAGAAAGAGCTTAAGGCACAGCACATCATCGACGGATCACGCGTACTGGAGTCTAACTTCAACAAGAATTACTTCACAAAGATTGACATCCGCGTGGAGAAGGAGATTAAGCTTTACTCTAAGTCGGCCAAAATTCTCACCATGCACCCCTCAAGCTCTTACACTCTGCAGCAGGATGCCAACAAAATGTATGTCTTGCGCATCAACAACCCGCAGATATTCTGGTCGACAAGCAAGTATCTTGTTATTCAGGTGAAATAAGATTAAGGATGTTATTAGCATATAAAAAAAGGAAGTTAACCTTTTCATCTTAAAAAAGATGGAGGCTAACTTCCTTTTTTTTGTATTATATACATATTATTTGATAAAGTCTATTCCAACGGCTCTGTCTTCAGTTCAACGATAGATCCTGTAGCCGGGTCAAGCACAATGTGTGATGTGAACTTACGTCCGAATAGTGCTCCATTGAGCATTTCCACTTTTCCGAACTGTGCAGCATCTGTATCAAACGAGCCTATTGACTTGCCTTTGGCATCAACCACATTCAATCGAATCTTGCCAGGGATATTCACTCCAAGCAAGAAATCGTCTTTCAGCTTGTCTGCCTTCGAAGCCTCTTCAGGCAATTTGCCAAACACGCCCTCGTCCTCAATATCCACATAGTAAGGCTCACCGGAGAAATCATCTGCCGTTGTCAACCCAAAACGCTTTGAGAATCTGAACAGCAACTCATGCTTATCAGTACGCTCAGGCACGAATGTCACTACTGTCTCGGTGGTGTCAACAGTGGTTGTGCCAGTGAAGAGCTGCATAAGAGCACGCTCTTGGGTATCAAGCTGACGGTACATCAGTCTTAGCTGTTCGCCATCCTTAGGCAAGTTGTCTGCCTCACCACGCGAGAGCTGGTTGCGCGAGTCGCGTATGTCATAGATTTCCTGGGCAACAAGCTGGGCCATCTTAGGCAAGTTGGCAGCCGTAAGGATATCCTGACTCATATAGTCGCGTGGATTAAGTGGAGCAGGCTTGGGAGCCTGGCGATACTGCTTAGGCTTGGGGCTTGCAGGAGCCTTGGTGTTGATAGCACGCAGAGTGCCATTGGCATCGCAGTCTACTGACAGCACACTATGTTTCTTGTCCACAGCCACAGAGAACTGCTTGTCTGTATCAGGTCGGCCTTCAGTGAGGAAGCTCACACCCACAATACGATAGGAAGTCTGAGCCGTTGTAGCTCCAACTTTTTTGAAGTAGAGTTCAGAGTAGTCGGCAAGCTGTCCAGGTTCTGTTGAGGTCTTCTCCACCAACACCTGCATGCGCACTGCTGTCTTGGGCAGATAATATTTCAGTCCGTCCACCTGCTTCTCACCTCCTGCCATAGCCGATGTGGCGGCAATGGCAGAGAGGACTATTGATGATAGGATTTTTTTCATAGAGTTTTATTGTTGTTTAAATATAAATCAATACAATGCCTTGAATGCCTCGGGCAGCGCATTAATGATGTCGCTTGCCACTAAGCTCTCCTTACCTATACACGAGGCAGCAATGTCGCCGGCTAGTCCATGCAGATACATACCGGTGAGACAGGCATTCTTGCGCGAATATCCACGTGCCAGCAAGGCTGTTATGATGCCCGTGAGCACATCGCCCGAACCTGCTGTAGCCATGCCAGAATTGCCGGTTGTGTTGAACACCACTCCTCCATCAGGCAGACAGAGTGCCGAATAATGGCCCTTAAGCAAGATATAGGCACGCAGACTCTCAGCCATGTCGCAAGCCACCTTCAGGCGTTCGCTGTCGCTATGGCATGTTGTTGAAGCCAAACGGTCGAACTCGCGCGGATGGGGAGTCATAATCATATTGCTTGGCAACTGGCTTATCCATGTGCCATGAGAACCAAGCATATTAAGAGCGTCAGCATCAAGCACTACCGGACACTGTGTCTGCTGCAACTGCGACATAAGCGCAAGAGCAGAGTCTTCCTGTCTGCCGAGTCCAGGACCAATGCCCACAGCACTGAACTCATCCGAGATGACAGCCTCGGAGTAGTAGTTCTCGCTGTCGATGGCAAGCACAGCCTCAGGCACAGCAATCTGCATCACCATAGAGTTGCAACGCGGAGTGAGAGCAGTAACCTTGCCAACACCACTTCGCAGGCATGCACGTGTGGCAAGCACTGCAGCGCCAGCCATTCCCTCGCTTCCTGCTATGAGCAAGGCATGACCCATAGAACCCTTGTGTGCAAAGTCGTCGCGCTGCAACATTTGCTGGCGCACATATTCAGCGTCAATAGTGGTATAGGGCGACGGTATGCTCTTGATATACTCCTTTGAAAGACGAATGTCGAGCACCAGCACCTTGCCCAGATAAGGCTGACAGTCGGCAAAGAACATGCAGAGCTTCTTAAGCTGCATGGTGAGCGTAAGGTCAGCACGGATGATGGCCGAGGCATTATTAGTTGCATTGTCCTCGGTCATGAGTCCCGAAGGCATATCAATGCTTACCACTCGCGACGACGACTGGTTGATGTACTTCACAAGCGAGGCAAAACCACCAGTGAGTGGCTTGTTCAAGCCAGAACCAAAGAGAGCGTCTATCACAAGAGTCTCCTTATTGAGCTTTGGAGGGTCGAAATTACTGGTCACCTCAGTGAAACTCTTCACCAAACCATCGTTCTTCAAGCGGTCGCGGTTCTTAAGGCAGTTGTCCGACAATTCGCTGTGGATATTAAACAGATAAGTGTCCACACCATATCCCTTCTCAGAAAGCATGCGGGCCACAGCGAGTCCATCACCACCGTTATTGCCTGGTCCGGCAAACACCACAACTGGAGTCTGTGCATCAAAGCGTGTTGTTATAGCCGACGTTATGGCACGCGCGGCACGCTCCATAAGTTCAATTGATTCCACTGGTTCGTGGTCGATGGTGTATTGGTCGAGCTCACGTATCTGAGCTCCTGTGAGTATTTTCATATTTTATTTACTGTTATTTTGTCTATACAATAATGTCTATGGGGTGGAATAATAATGCAAAAATACAAAATAAATAGCAGAAAGCGTTGTTTATGACTATTAAAAATGCTAACCTATGGACACAAAAAAAGGGGCTCCGCCGAGTCCCAACCTTTGTTAACCTTAAATCTAATACCATGAAAAACATTGCAAAGATATACAATTTTAGCCAAACTGCAAATGTTTTGCAACAGATTCTTCATTTTCACGAACATTTGCACACTATTTATTGATATATATCAATACTATGTAAGATAATCAACCAAAATAGTTGCATTATATGCCCACATCCATACAGCAAGCGCAGCCACCAAAAAGCGCGGCAAAACCATGCTTGTATGGCGCAAAAGATAGCCTGCGGCAATGGGAATGATAAATGCCCAATGGGCAGTCATGATGTAAACCTCATTGAGTCCGAAACCGAAACCAAGGTGAATCAACATGTCGAAAGCAAACCATGACGCCACGACAAGGAAGAATCGCTGGCGGCGTGCCACCCATGCCCCTGCTACAAGCAACAGCACGACAAGAGCCTCAACCACATAGTTAGTATAGGAACGGTAGCCTACAAACACCGGACGTCTCTGCTGCACATCCTCCAGAAGATGGTCGCGGTGCAACTGAAGCGACTCTCCCATAAGATTGTCAACCACAGAGCTAAGGCGCGACGTGGTCATGTCGCTCCACTCGAGCATAGGCACATCATCGGCAAGAGCCTTGCCATTCTGCTGCTTCACAAAGTCGTCGTGCTGCTTCAATCGCTCAATCCTTGCTGGATCTTTCTTTTTTACAGCTGCCTCAATGCGCTTTATGCCCTGCTCCTGAGGTTCGATTATTGACTTCTGTTGCCAGAGTAGAATAAGCGCAAGCAACACTGTAGGCACAACAAACGATACTATGCTGCGTGGCGAGAACACCTTCTTGCCATTGACCACCCATGCCGCCAAAGCCACTTTCACTCCATTGGTGAGCGTTATGCCTGCCGTAAGGAAATAGAGAATGGCTATTTGAAGCCACGGGAAATTCCTTTCTTTCTGCAGTTTCCTTCCAGTGACAAGCAACGTGAGCAACAGCAAAGGAAGCGAGATGGCAAAATGGTCGGGCACCATTGTTGCCACCATCACATGGGCAAAACCATAGAAAAGAGCTGTGAGCATGGCAGAGTCCACACGGTTGCACCCCACTATATCGCGCAGAATACGATGCAGCAATATCACTCCCCACACATCACAAGCCACAAGCAACGCTGCCATGAGAAACACAGCAAAGTTGAATTCGGTCTGAGGCATGAGCCAATGGTTCACCCAATAGAGTGGCAACAACACCGCAACAAAGAGCGGATGTCGCAACGCATCCCAATGCAAGCGCATGCAGGATATGAATATAAGCGAGAACACATCGTAGCCCGACATGTTAAGATGGTTGTAGAACACCGACCAAAAGCCCACATGCGCACCACGAGTGAACGAGTCGTAGTGGTTGTAAATCAACAATCCGTTGAGCACAGCAAACACTACGAGAGCTATAATGGCGAGTGGACGCTCTTCTTTTCTTATTCCAAACATTTTCTTCAATTAGAAATATAGGTATTCTACTATCAACGCCACATTCCACACCCAAAGATACACAGCCAGCACAGCCACAAGAGCCTTTAGAGCGAGCGACCAGCGTCGGCGTGGCTTGCTGCCCATAAGATAGGCTATGGCAATAGGCACAACATATATCCAGTGGGCTGACATGATGTAAACCTCGTTGATGCCAAAGCCGAGTCCGATATGAAGCACCATGTCAAGAGCAAAATACGACATGCAGAGCCAGAAGAAGCACGACCTTCTGCCACACCATATACCCGCAACAAACAGCAAGGCAATAATAGCCTCGACTACATAGTTGAAGGCATGACGATAGTTCACTATCATTGGACGGCTCTTCAACACATCACCAAGCAGATAATCCTCGTGCAACTGTATTGACTCGCCAAAAAGATTCTCCACTATCGACTCTGAGCGCGAGGTAGTGACATCAGTCCAACCGATAAACTCACCATTGGCTATTGGCTTGCCATTCTTGCGGCGACGCACGGGCTTGGGTTTAGCCTTAGCCACAGAGTCGCGCACAACAGAATCGCGACGCAACGAATCCATCTGAGCTGCCGTGAACGAGGCAATGCGCAACGAGTCCTCATGAGCCTTGCGTGCTTTCTGCTCTTCTTGCTTCTTCTGCTTTATAGCTTTTGCCTTGGCGCGTGCAGCCTTGGCAGCCACATCACGTGGCCATACTATATGGTCGTAGCTCAAACGGGCTGCTCCCCATGTGAGTGCAGCTGGCAAAAGGATAGCAAGAAAGAGGAACTTTGGGCGGAATATGCGCCATCCGTTCACAAAAAGCTCCGAGAGATAAATCTTCAATCCATTGTTGAGCGAGGTGCCGGCAGTAAGAAAGAAATACAACACCGACTGCCATATAGTCAATCGGCGGTGCTTCTGTATCAACTTGCCCGACACATATAGGGCGAGCAACAGCAACATCATGGAGATGATGAAATGGTCGGGCACCATTGCAGATAGCATCACAAAGGCGAAGCCGAAGTAGAAGAAGATAAGCAGCGACGCATCAGTACGGCTCACTCCCACCACCTCGCGGAAGATGCGATAGATGAAGAGCGAGGAATAGAACGCCGAGAAGGTCTGAATGGCCGACACTATGAACACGGCACAGTTGATGCCCGTGAGCCATATAAGTGCCTGGTTTATCAGATATGGCACATACATATAGAACGCCAACAGCGGATGACGATAGACATTATAGCCTGCAGTCCAGTCGCTCACCACACTATAGGTGATGGGATCGAAGCCCGACACATGGAAAGTGCCAATGAAAAGATGCCAATAATGGGCGTTGAGTGGTGTGAACACATCGTAATACTTGCACACAACGAGGGCATCGAGGGCTATCAGCACTAATAGCATCACTATGGCGATGGCGCGTTCCTCTCGTTTCACACGAAATAGCGAGGAGAATATGCGCACAAAGGAGTTGTCCTTGATATTCATTCTGTATTTCTTTACCTTATTATATATATAATATTGTCTGTTTGGATTTCCACTTTCTTACTTCTTCAAGAAGAACCTCACCAGCAAGAAGTTCACTGGCACACATACGCAGAACATAGGTATAGGTGCCCATTGCTTGGATACTCCGAGCCATATAGCGAGATTGAGCATAAGCATCTGCAACACATAATTCACTGCATGGCTCAAGGCAAAACCTGCACCGCGCTTGGCAGAAGCCTCAACACGGAAGGTGTAGCGTGTGGACGCAACGAAGTTGAAGGCAAAACTAATGGCATAGCCAATGGTCATGGATATTGTAGGCACGAGCCAATGGATTAGCACCCAATATATGGCGTATTGCAGCAACGTGGCGAGCACACCTACTATGCCGAAGCGTATAACCTCGCCTAACTGCTGGCGGCGGTTGGAAGAATTGTTGTTCATTATGATTTATTATCTGAATGGTCTATAGTGGGCCTCATCAGCAAACTCCAGCATTTCCTTATCGCCACGGCTGTCGCCATAGGCTATTATCCAGAAATCGTCGCGTTGGGTGTTGAGTATTGGCAGTTGCTCCTTTATGCGTCTCACCTTTTCCTCACCATAGCAGTTGGGAGTGAGAAAGCTGCCTGTAAGCAATCCTGCTGTATCAGTCTCTATCTTGGTGCCTATCACTTGGAAATCGGAATGGCTGCCTTTAGCCAAGTTGTCGAAGAACGGTCGCACCCAATTGTCGATGCTTGCGCTCACCACACACACTGTCTCGCCATAGTGAAACACCTCGCGCAACTTGTCGAGAGCCCTCAGTCGCAACAGACGCTGGTTATGACACGCAAACCTACAGCACACATCATCAAAGTCGTCGAGCGTCATGCCCTTGAAGTACCAGGCAAAGAGACGCTCCTTGGCGCGATAGTTGGGATAGATCTTCAGCTTCATCAATATCAACAACGGACTGAACAACGCAAAACCTAAGAAGAAACGACGTCGGCCACAAGCATAACGGATAAAGGCGAGCAGAGTGTCGGCTGAGGTGAGAGTGCCGTCAAAATCGAATAGATATATCTTCTTTTTCATCTTGCCCACCATATTTATATCACGTAAATCATCAGCAGGAACGTGAGCAGCCATGCCACAACAACCACCTGCGAGAAATGGTCGCGAAGGATAACCTTCGTTGGGTCGCCACTCTTCTGGTCGACCACTGCTATCTGAATGTAGCGCAAGAGTCCAAGGAGCACAAACACAAACGTGAGATATAGATAAGGTGTTTCGAATCGCTCCACCACCTCTGGCGACACACAATACATGATATAGCATACGAGCGTAACGGATGCGGTGATGGTGATGGCCTGATTGATGAATGTGAGATTATAGCGCACAGTGTTCTTGCGCGGTGCCTCTCCTGTCTCGTTCATGCGCAGCACATCATCGCGACGCTTGGCAAACGACATGAATAGGGTGAGAAGGAAGGTCATTATCACTATCCAGTTGCTCAACGCCAACTCACATGCGAAACCTCCAGCAAGAATGCGCAGCACAAAACCGAAAGCCACAATGCACACATCAAGTATGGCATACTGCTTGAGTTTGGAACAGTAGGAGAGATTGAGCACATAATAGAAGATGACGACAGCCATAACCTGGCTCTTCACTTCGGGCGGCAATAGAAACATCACCGCCACGCCAAGCACGAATGTCATTATCATGAGCATGTATCCCATGCGCACGCTCAATGCCCCCGAAGCTATCGGACGATGGCATTTCACCGGATGCTGACGGTCGGCGTCTACATCCACTATGTCGTTGTAGCAATATATCGACGATGCCACAAGACTGAAAGCTACAAATGTTATGGCCGTAAGCCAAAGCGAATGGGTGTCGAAGAGCTCACCACCAAAGAACATGGGGATGAACACGAAGAAATTTTTTATCCACTGCTTGGGGCGAGTGAGCCGCAGAATATCCTTTATCATATTGTATTTACTTTTAGTGCTTAAGCAAGCAAATCATTTTTATCACTTAATTCCTGACTTTTATATTTTTGCCTTTGACGTAAGAAATCCTACCACGTGTTGCACCATCCACGCCAACGGCAATGTTATTGCCACTGTTATGAGGAACGTGGGCCAATAGCCAAGTCCATGCGGCTGCACGTATACAAGCACGAAATGGATATGGATGAGATAAGCCTCAAGACTCAACGCTCCTACAAAGCGGAAAGCCCGGTTCACCCACTCTGGCGTGCGGCGGAATATGCGGTTCATCAAGAGCACAGAGCAAACTGTGAACGGTATGTAGAGCATACGCTCCACAAACAACGGGAAATGACCATGGCGCACCTGCTCAAGATACAGACTTGTGCCGAAGGTCATAAGAAATGTTATCAGCAGCAGCCACACGGCATCGCCCTCAACCTTATAACCCGACTTGACCAAGGCTCCACAGTTGATGCCTATGAAGAATATTGGCACTCTGCTCCAAAATATCTCCAAGTGTCCCACCGCATGATGTATAGGCAGCACCCACTGCACCATGACACACCATACTACCATCAGCAACGGCAACCAACAATATATGGCATGACGCTCTATCAGCCTCATATACCAAGGAGCCAACAGATATAGCAGCATTATGGCAGGCACATACCAGAACGTAAGCTCGTCGTGGAGCCAGAAGTCCCAGTTGATAGTGATGTCGCCTATGAGGTCGACAATGCTTGTTGAGAACCTTCGTGCACCGAGATAGTCGGGCAGATAGAAGGCTGTGGAGCATAAGAGCCATGTGGGCAGAATGCGCAACAGACGTCGGCGATAGAAGTGGCTCACGCTTGGAGTCTTTGTCCAAGAGAACCACAACCCCACTCCACTAAGAAACAAGAATATGTCGACACCCACGTTGCCACAACGCCTAAGACCGTAGAAGGGGTCGCCACGGTCGAGTGCTACATGGAACAGGATGACGAAGAGCATTGCCGCTCCCATCTGTTCGGCACGATAGCGCGAGATGTTCTTAAGTTCAATGTCGGGTATCTTCATTGCGTAGCTTAAAGTTATGATAGAACCATGCCAGGGCTATGGATGCCACGATGTAGAGCAACAGTCCGGTGTAGACATCACCATGGCGTGATATAGGGATGAATATCTTGCGTGTAATGGGGTGAAGCACAAATAGTGCGGCTGATATGGTGCCCACCCAAGCTATCCATTGGTTCAGTTGGCGTGGCATGAGCTTTGCCAATCCTACAGAAGCCGAGCACACGAAGAGCGGAGCCCAAAGCCACAGCTGGAAATTGAAACTGAAGAAGAACACGAGCACAATGCTCACTACTGTCTCTGTCACCCAAAAGGCATGGCTCATCTCTCTACCACGGCGTGCATACAGCAATCCTGCACAGAAAGGCAGAATGCCACCCATGAAGTTATAGCGAATGCGGTTGAGTGTCTCACCCTCTGGATCGCAGAAAGCCTGCATTGCCCAACAGCCTGCTATGAGCAGAATAGGAAAAATGATGCCCTTGCGCCACAGCAGCAGTCGATAGACAATGTAGAGTTGCATCATCAGTCCGAAGAACCAATACGGGCCTGGCCATATAATATGGTCGGGGTCGGGCATCATGTTGTTGAACATGAACAGCTGTCCGAGAATGTCCATCACCTGATATTTATGTGGACCGGGAGTTATTGCATCCACCATTGTAAAGATCACGAAGCCAGCTATCATCATCTTGAACAGCTTCTTGTAATGATGATAAACAAATGGCAGGAAGGCTGTCTGCTTGGCCGACGGCTTGCGGTCGCCACGGTTCTCGTATTTCATCACAAGTCCGTAGGCCGAGAGGAATAGGAACACTGGCACTCCATAATGACCGAAGAACGAGACAAGATGGATGGGCAGGTTCCAGTCGGGCGACATTATAGCCTGAATGAGCTGCGAACTCTTCGACATGGTGAACGTATACTCGTTTTCCTTCACCGCAAGCCCAAGCCAGTGGCAATAGTTATGCAGGAAGATGCCTATTATGGCGAGTCCGCGCAGGGCGGAACATTCTGTGCGTGATAACATTTTCTTAATTATTAATTATAGTTTATCGTAGTCGGCAGTATTCTTCAACACTCGCGGACGACTCTCATTGTATTCAGGCGACAGCAGATTGAGCGAGTCGCGGTAGTAAGGACAGTTGATGCCTGCAAGATACAGCAGCATGTGGGGCAAGGCATCGGTCATGAAGCGTCGGTTGCGTGCGTTCACCACCTCGCGGAATATCTCAGGACGGCGTCTGATATACTTGCGCGAGCACCATATCCACATAGGTATGTCAAACTCGGCATGTGCAAGACGTGCGTCTACCTTGGCCGAGTGCATACGGCAGAAGAAGTGCATGTCGCCCTCATAGCATTCCTCGCCATGGTCGGGCACATAGATGACAATGGCATCCTCGTTCTCAAACTTCTTCACTATCTCCGTCACTACAGAATCGTTGTAGAGTATGGCGTTGTCGTAGTCGGCAAGTATCTGACGCTCGCGGGCGTTGAGATTGGGTTTAAGCTCCTTATAGTCGTCGCCACGGAAGCGTTTGCGGTCCTTTGGCGAACGCTGGCGATACTGCACATGCTGTCCGAGCAGATGGAATATAATAAGGTTGTTGTCGCGGTTCTGACTCTGCAACTCCTCATAGTCGCGCAGCAAGTCCTCGTCGAACTCATGCAACTTAGTGTTGCGCGAGTCGAACTGTGCCGCCGATAGCGTAGGATTGTTGAGGAAGAAGCCGCCACTGAAATCGTACACAGCCTCCTTAGCCTTAGGCAGGAACTGGTTGGTGATGAATGTCACATGATAGCCTGCCTTGCGGAATACCTCGGGAAACAGAGGATAGTCGCACCACTCACCCTTGTCGCCCACAGTATATAGCGAGAAGATATGCTTGAACACAAAGCTCGTGAGGTTCCACGGACTCACCACGTCAGTGTATTTCACAAGTCTTCCCTGCCGCTCCAGTTTCTTCTGGCGTGGTGTAGTGGGCATAGTATATCCATACTGAGCCGAGTGATGACGGTTGTAGCTCTCGCCAATGATAAGCACTATATTTGGCGAGCGATAGGAGCAGGAGTCAACCTTCACCTTGTCGGCAGTAGCCACAAGACGGTCTATCTGCTGTGCGGTGAGCGTATTGGCATACACACTGAACACGAGTCGGTAGAGAGGTTGATAGAGCACAGCGTGGTCTTTCTCGGTAAGTGTGTGCTCCACCTCACCAATAGTCTTGCCCGACATTAGTTTTACGGTGGCTCCCTTGTTGTGCGCACTCGTCATGACCGACGCTATAAGCAAGACCAGTATAACAAGAGCCGTGACCGGACGCACACGGCGAAGCATATATCTTGACCTAATAAGTATTGAGCGCACCAGATAACACCACTTTCTTGGCACCGAATGCGGAAAACGCAGACGCAATACTGTGAGTATATGCACAAATAGCAACATCAGCACCCATCCCACCTGACTCAGCAATATGTCGGGCGACACACAAGAGCGCAAAAACTCACCCGCCTCACGCGAGTCGGTCTCACCCACAAGCAAAAGCATGGTAGGCGTAAGGGTTGACTGGAATTTCACAAAGCAGTAGACATCAACCACGGCCGACGCATACAGTACCACATAGAACAATCCCCTCACCCATACTCTCACCTTGCGCGGCAACACCGTGAGAACAGCGGCAAGAACATACACATCGAGAAACAACTCGAGATAAAGATTGTCATAAAGCTTGGCACCACGAGCATTGGGCAGCGTTGCCCATGCCGTCAGGCACCCAAGCTGGTACATAAACACGAAGAACGCCTTGTTGCGGCATAAGGGCATCGCCACCAACTCCAACAGACGCTTCATCATTTTTATCATTTTCATCTAATATAGGTGTATATTATTATTGTTTCAGTTATCTGATTGCGCCTTTGCGTCTCACCCCAACAGATTTTCCATCTCCGACTGCTTGAGCATCGTGAGCACACGCTTGCCATCAGGAGTATAGTTGAAGTTGGAGCAGGCAAAGAGGTCGTTGACAATATTTTCCATCTCGGCATTGGTAAGAACCTGACCGTAAGCCACGGCTGCCGAACGGGCAAGACCAAGGGCTACAGAACGGTTGATTTCCTCTATTGCCGTCATAGTCTTGTCATGTGCCGACGCCACGAGGTCCTGCACAAGCAACACATAGTTAACGCCTTCGATGCCTGCCGGAACTGAGTTAATGGAGTAATTGCCTGAGCCAAGGTCGATCAGCTCGAAGCCTACAGCCTCCAGTTCGGGCATGATACTCTGCAGAATCACAGCGTCGGCAGCGGCAAAATGCACCGTCTCAGGGAATAGCATCTTTTGGCTTACCGACTTGCGCTCGCTTATCTGGGCGAGATAACGCTCGTAGAGGATGCGCGTGTGGGCACGGTGTTGGTCGATAATCATCAGTCCCGACTTCACCGCAGTCATGATATACTGCCCCTTATACTGATAGTGTACTGGAGATTTCTCTTCTATCGGTGATTTCAAAGAGGCGTTTTGCTCGGCTGACAAAGACGAAGGCTGGGCGTTGAGTGACGACTGACTGCTTGCAGACTCCTTGTCCACAAGCTGCTCGTCAGCGTTAAGATCGGCTATATCAGGCATGGCAGCAATGCTGCGCGACGGCATAATGCCATAGTCATGGGCTGGCATACTGCTGGCTTTTGAACTAAGCACAGTGTCTCCCGAGTCGAAAAGCGATGGTTGTGTGGTTTGTTTAGAACCAGACGCAAGTCCATCGTACAACTGCTCCCACTGCTGCGGAACGCTGTCTGCACGACGAGGCGAAGGCTCATTGAATGGATTGTAGGAAGGATTGTATTGCAATCGCGGAGCATTCACCTCGCCTCCTTCGCCAAGCGCGGGAATATCGGGTTGTCCCTCGGTGTCGAACTCAATGGCTGTGACATCGTTGAACATTCCCACGGCATCCTTCACTGCCGCAGCAAGTATCTGCCATATCGTTGGCTCGTTCTCAAACTTAATCTCAGTCTTTGTAGGATGTATGTTTACGTCGATATCCTCAGGCTTCACAGTGAAGTAAATAAAGTAAGGTACCTGCTCGCCCTCTGGCACGAGTCGCTCATAAGCCGACATCACCGCCTTATGGAAGTAAGGATGCTTCATATAGCGGCCATTGACAAAGAAGTATTGGCGTGCGCCCTTCTTGCGTGCCGCCTCCGGCTTGCCTACAAAGCCATGAATCTTGCACATTGTGGTGTCGATGTCCAATGGCAGAAGATGTTGGTTGATTTTCTTGCCAAACACATCCACTATGCGCTGTCTGAGTCCAGACGCTTTCAGATTGTACAGTTCGTTCTGATTGTTGTGGAGAGTGAACGCCACGCCGGGATTAACGAGCACAATGCGCTCGAAGGCAGTGATAATATTGTTTAGTTCGGTGGCGTTTGACTTAAGGAACTTACGCCTGACGGGCACATTAAAGAATAAGTTCTCGATAAGGAAGTTTGAGCCCACGGGACATGAGCACGGTTCTTGCGAACCGAAACGCGAGCCAGAGATAGTGAGCTGAGTGCCCACATCATCACCTTCAAGACGTGTCTTTAGCTGCACCTGCGCAACAGCGGCAATAGAGGCAAGAGCCTCACCGCGGAATCCCATAGTGTGAAGATTGAAGAGATCGTCGGCTTGACGTATCTTCGAAGTAGCGTGTCGCTCAAAAGACAGACGCGCATCAGTCTCCGACATGCCCTTGCCATTGTCGACAACCTGTATGCTTGTGCGACCAGAGTCCACACACACTACATTTATAGTGTTGGCACCAGCGTCTATGGAATTCTCCACAAGTTCCTTTATAACGCTTGCCGGACGTTGTATCACCTCGCCGGCGGCTATCTGATTGGCCACCGAGTCGGGTAGAAGTTGTATTATATCACTCATAGCAATTGCAAATTTAGGGATTATTATCCATAATGGCAAGTGTATGGCTGCAAATTATTCGGCAGAAATAAAATACTTTGGACATTAGGCTGCTTATTCACTCCCACACACTTAACTCAAGGCAAACAGAAGCAACACTGCCAACAGCAGCACTGCCAACAACATACAACCAGGAAAAAGCAACATGCCACGTATGCCTCCATTGCGCGACACACCATAGCGATAGCGCTTGGAGCCATCACTGTTAGCCTCTTCCATTGCCTCACGATACGACTGCTCCGCTATCTCCTCAGGCGAGACACCACGGCGCAGACTCTCCAATATATCACGTTGCTCATTGCCAAACCTACGGGTGTAATGAAAACCACGCGGACGGCGATTGCCAAAATACTTCATAACTAACGCTTGTTTCTTATATAACGGATAAAATTAATTCTTATTTCTTTTTTTCCGTTATTCCACAACAAACTTCTTGCCATTATTAACATATTTACAGCTTAGAAACAGAACGGCAGTCATAATTTCGCCATCAACAGAAAAATCATCTAAAAGCCCATGTTTTGTTAATAGTTGTATAATAGACGATAATTAAACACTTAGCTTCATAAAATATGTAAATATTGTAGCATTTTTCACGAAAACATTTGGTAGTTTAAATATTATCCACTACCTTTGCACTCGCTTTAGAAAACTAAGCAATTCTGCAAAGAACAATAGTTAAAGCAATCGGGCGTTTAGCTCAGCTGGTTTAGAGCATCTGCCTTACAAGCAGAGGGTCGGCGGTTCGAA
>CAKQFF010000019.1 GCA_934230685.1 uncultured Prevotella sp.
TTCAAACAAAATCCGATACCAGTCGACGAGGTAGAACCCGTCGAGAACATTGTTAAACACTTCGTGACGGGTGCCATGTCGTTCGGAGCTTTGTCGAAAGAGGCTCACGAGGCAATGGCTCTTGCCATGAACAAGCTCGGCGCACGCTCTAATACTGGAGAGGGCGGCGAACTCAGCGAACGCTTCCACGAGACTGTGGATGGCGTGTCGCTGTCGAGCAAAACCAAGCAGGTGGCTTCGGGCCGTTTCGGTGTTACAACCGAATATCTCGTGAATGCCGAGGAAATACAGATCAAGGTGGCACAAGGCGCAAAACCTGGTGAGGGCGGTCAGTTGCCTGGATTCAAGGTGAATGAGGTGATTGCCAAGACACGCCACTCCATCCCTGGCATCTCGCTTATCTCGCCTCCTCCTCATCACGACATCTACTCTATCGAGGATTTGGCGCAGCTCATATTCGACCTCAAGAACGTGAACCCTAAGGCTGCCATCAGCGTGAAACTCGTTGCCGAGAGTGGCGTGGGCACTATCGCTGCCGGTGTTGCCAAAGCCAAGGCCGACCTTATTGTAATATCTGGTGCCGAGGGTGGCACTGGTGCCTCACCTGCATCAAGCATGCGCTTTGCGGGTATCTCGCCTGAGATAGGACTCTCGGAGACTCAGCAGACTCTCGTAAAGAATGGTCTGCGCAGTCAGGTTAGACTACAGGTCGACGGTCAGCTGAAGACTGGTCGCGACGTTGTGCTCATGGCATTGCTTGGTGCCGAGGAGTTTGGTTTTGGCACTGCCGCACTCATTGTGCTCGGTTGTGTGATGATGCGCAAGTGCAACCTCAACACCTGTCCTATGGGTGTAGCCACACAGAATCCTGAACTGCGCAAGCTGTTCCGCGGCAAGGCAGAATACTTGGTCAACTATTTCACCTTCGTGGCACAGGAAGTGCGCGAATACTTGGCTGAGATGGGATACCGCAGTCTCAACGACATCGTGGGACACACCGAACTGATAATCACAAAGCAGGACGAGAAGAATCCTAAGTCGGCATTGCTCGACTTCCGTCGCCTGCTGTTCAAGGAGCCTAACAATTGCTCATTGTATCACACGGCACAGCAACGCCATGAACTTGGCGATGTGCTCGACCAGCATATCATACGTGGCGCACAGAATGCCATTGAACGTCAGGATGAAGTGTCGCTCGACTTCGCTATAAAGAACACCGACCGTGCTGTGGGTGCTATGCTCAGCGGTATGATTGCACAGAAATATGGCGAGGCAGGATTGCCCGACAAGACTATCAACGTCAAGTTCAAGGGCTCTGCCGGACAGAGCTTCGGAGCTTTCCTTGTAAAGGGTGTCGACTTCAAACTTGAGGGCGAGGCCAACGACTATTTTGCCAAGGGTCTCTCGGGTGGACGTGTGTCGATACTTCCGCCTATACGCAGCAACTTCTCTGCCGAGGACAATATCATAGCCGGCAACACTGGCCTTTACGGAGCCACAAGCGGCGAACTTTACATTAACGGTAAGGTGGGCGAACGCTTTGGTGTGCGCAACTCTGGTGCCACAGCCGTGATAGAAGGAGCGGGCGACCATTGCTGCGAGTATATGACTGGAGGTCGTGTGGTTGTGCTTGGCGAGACAGGACGCAACTTTGCTGCCGGTATGTCGGGTGGTGTTGCCTATGTGTGGGACAAGAACCATAACTTCGACTATTTCTGCAATATGGACATGGTGGAGATAAACCTTGTAGACGACAGCAACTACCGCAAGGAACTGCACGAACTCATACGTCAGCATTATCTCTACACAGGCTCTAAACTCGCACGCACTATGCTTGATGACTGGAACCGCTACGTCGAGGACTTCATCCAGATTGTACCTATTGAGTATAAGCGTGTGCTCCAGGAGGAGCAGGTGCGCAAGCTGCAACAGAAGATTGCAGATATGCAACGCGATTATTAAAGTGAAGAACGAAGAGGGAAGAGTGAAGAATCCTATAGTAAACAATGATTCGTCTGAATCGACAACAACGATTCTTCTGTCTTGCCTCTTCTTCAAACTATAAAATTAAACATAACAATAATCAAGGGAAAGAATGAGGTTATAGATATCCATCAGATATAAGCAACACTATTGGATTCTTCACTCTTCCCTCTTCACTTTTCACTTAAATTATGGGAAATCCTAAAGCATTCCTCACTATACACCGCAAGGAAGCGGGCTATCGCCCGATACACGACCGTATTCACGACTTTGGTGAAGTCGAGCAAACTCTTAACAGCAACGACCGCCGACAGCAGGCTTCACGTTGCATGGATTGTGGCGTGCCGTTCTGCCATTGGGCTTGTCCTCTTGGCAATAAGGCTCCCGAATGGAACGACGCTCTTTATAAAGGCGACTGGGAATTGGCCTACAGATTACTGAACTCTACCAACGACTTCCCTGAGTTTACAGGACGCATCTGTCCTGCCCTCTGCGAGAAGGCTTGCGTGCTGAACCTTGTGGAGCATGAGCCTACAACCAACCGCGAGGACGAATGTGCCATAACAGAACATGCCTTTCAGGAGGACTATGTGCGTGTGGAACAACCCGAGCGCAACGGCAAGAAAGTATGCGTGATTGGTGCTGGCCCTGCCGGACTTGTAGCTGCCAACCGACTCAACCACATGGGCTACTCTGTCACGGTGATGGAGAAGAACGAGAGTGCTGGCGGCCTGCTCCGATTCGGCATTCCTAACTTCAAGCTCAACAAGACTGTCATCGACCGACGCATTGCTCTGCTCGAAGAGGAGGGCATCGTGTTTAAGTATAACGCTCCTGTGGATGTGGAGCATCTGCCCGAAGGCTTCGACGCTTATGTTGTGTCTACTGGCACTCCCATCGCACGCGACCTGCCTATTCCCGGACGTGAGCTTAAGGGTGTATACTTCGCCCTCGAAATGCTCTCACAACAGAACAGAGTGCTTGCTGGCATGGAGTTCAAGAAGGATGAGCTTGTGAATGCCAAGGGCAAGGATGTGCTTGTGATAGGTGGTGGCGACACTGGTAGCGACTGCATTGGTACTGCCCACCGCCAGGGTTGCAAGTCGGTAACACAGATCGAGATTATGCCTCGACCCGTGGAAGGACCCGACGATCCCAAGAATCCTTGGCCTAACTGGCCACGCACTCTTAAGACCACATCATCGCACGAGGAAGGATGCACACGCCGCTGGAATATCAACTCGCTTGAGTTCATTGGCGACAAAAACGGCAAGCTGACTGGTGTGCGCGTTCAAGAGATTACGTGGAAACCGAATCCCGAAGGCGGACGTCCGCTTATGGAGCCAGTGGGCAAACCAGAGATTATAAAATGTGAGATGGTGTTGCTCGCTATGGGCTTCCTGAAGCCAGAGCAACCTAAGTTTGCCTCCAACGTGTTTGTGGCAGGCGATGCAGCAAGCGGTGCGTCGCTCGTGGTTCGCGCTATGGCAAGCGGAAAGAAAATAGCTGCCGAAGTAGACAAATTCCTATCTAAGTAATTGCATTATTATCCGCCTTTCAAGAAAGCAGAAAGGCAAGGCAGCCATACGTGGGACGGGGCTGGCGCCGGAAGAGGCGACAGTCCCGTTGTTTTATTTATCAATTGAACTATTTTATCCATTAAACAGCATCGTAGTGGATAAAAACCGGCTTTTTTATCCACTACAGCGTATTTATTGGATAAAAAAGCTAAAAACACATAAACAAGCAAAGAGGGTGCGGCAATACTCAAAAATATCAATTTAGTTTAATCTCAGTACCACTTGAGTGTTACTGCAATGTCAGCTAATAGAAACTCCAGTACCAGCCGTATGAAACTCCAGTACCAGTTATATGAAACTGAAGTGGTACTGGGATTACATTACACCATATCCTTATAAAAAATATAAATATGAACACATACTTTAGTAACAGTTCAGATTTATATTTATAAATGAGCGGCAAACTGTAGGAGTGAAGGGTGTTCTAAACTCAAACAAAAGCGGGCTGAAAGCCCTGGGCTATGGAGATATTGGGCTTTCAGCCCGCTTTTGTTTGAGTTTTGACACACCCTCCTCTAAATAAAAGCTTTCTACAGTATCATAAGGAAGCGTGCTCCCCCTGTGTAGCTCTCATCCAGCTTTATCTCAGCACCAAGCTTTTCGGCTATTGTGCAGCATATATGCAGCCCAAGGCCTGAGCCTTGCACACTGCTATTTATTTTCTTGTAGCGTTGGAATATCTCCTTGCCCATTCCGGCAGGTATTCCATCACCAGTATCCGTAACCGAGAATGTGAGTCGGCCAGGAGTCTCCTTGGTGGAAAGATGCAGATGTATCTCGCCTTCTATTGTGTGCTTGCAAGCGTTGCCCAGAAGATTGACAAGAACCTGCTGAATGCGTCGGCTGTCCGACTCAATCATGTAGTCATCGTCCACTTCGGTGGTGAAGTACATCTTTACGGGTCCTTGCTTCCTCAGCTCAGCCATCTGCACAGCATCTCGGCACACACGGTTGATAGTGAAGCGTGTTATCTGCATGCGGTAGTTGCCATGCTCCACATCGGTGAGGTCCAGCACGTCGTCGATAATCATCGAAAGCATGTTGAAGCTGTTGTAGATGTAGTCGTAGTATTCCATCTTTTCCTCTTCCGAATAGCTGCCATCGGGCATACAGAGCAGCTGCGAGAATCCGTAGAGAGCATTGAGCGGAGTGCGTATCTCATGAGTCATGTTCTGCAACATCATGGTCTTAGCCTTGTTGGCCTCAACATTCTCCTTGAGCTCGGCGAGCCTGTTCAGCTCCTCTTGCTTCTGTTCGGTAATGTCCTTTACCGATGCCACTATGTGGCTTACATCCCCATCCTTATTGCGGTCGCACACCACGAACGTGAGCTCCACCCACTCAATCTTTGTGCCACGATACTGTATGGATATGGAGTTGCGGTTTTGCAGGCGCGAGTTGAGTGTCGAAAGGTCGGTGAAGGCAATCATTCTCTCACGGTCGCACTCTTGGCAAAGAGCATGTACAAACTTCGGCATACTCTCTTTCACGCTACCCGTCTTGGGAAAGACATCTCCAATATAAGGACGGTTGTATATATAAGATGTGTACCAATCTTTCTCCAGATCCAAATAGAAAAGACTTGAGTAGGTATTGGCAAACGATTCCACAACAAGCTTGTCCTGCATGTGCTGGCTCACAAAGTCGGTCACATCATAGTGGTAGCCTTCAAGTATCCGACAGCCGTCAGCGTTCATGTATCCATTGCCTCCGCAACGTATATATCTAACTCCCAACCGTGGATTTATCCATTTGTATATGACCTCACATTTTTCTCCATTCATCACCTTCTGAATGTAGCCGTTCACTCTTTCGGCTTCCTCAGGGCATATTCCCTCATGCCATAGCTCATAAAGTTCCTCTGGAGATTTGTCGCAGTCTCTCGGGAGTCCCAACAATTCAAGCATCTTTGGTGAAGCAGACAGGCGAATTTTCTCTCCTTCACGCATCGTAAGTCGCCATATACCCATAGAGGCTGAATCAAGCACATTCATGATGTTGCCCATGTCCATGCTTGATATATCTGAATCACAACTTGTTGTTGTCTGTTCCATTACTAAATGTAGATTGATTGTGTAATTATTTTTTGATTTTCAAAAGTACAATATTTTTTATTATTGTATATATTCCACCGTTGTTTTTAACTAAAAATTAACATTGGGGGGG
Source organism: uncultured Prevotella sp. (assembly GCA_934230685.1). Lineage (GTDB taxonomy): Bacteria > Bacteroidota > Bacteroidia > Bacteroidales > Bacteroidaceae > Prevotella. The sequence goes on from CAKQFF010000019.1 coordinate 5,730, forward strand.
GGTAAAAAATAAACAAAATGTCATTTTCATTAAGTTATGAGCCAATATTTAAAGAAAGAACAAAAAAACAGGCGTGTCAAAACTATATAGCCTTGACACGCCCTTTTTTTTATTCTCTTATAATCTTATATGATTATGCTTCAGCTGGCTGCTCGAAAGGAGTAGCTGTGCGAGGCTGCTGCTGCTCAGGCAAGTTGATCTTGCCGAACTGCTGCTCGTACTTCTGGATGTTGTCGTTCAAAGCCATGAGGAGACGCTTAGCGTGCTCAGGAGCCATGACAACGCGGCTGCGTACCTGCGGCTGCTGCATACCAGGAAGCATGCATGTGAAGTCGAGGATAAAGTCGCTCGAAGAGTGAGTGATGAGTGCGAGGTTAGCGTAAACGCCTACTCCGATTTCCGGCTTCAGCTCAATCTGAAGACCCTGGGGCTGCTGGTTGTTATTTTCTGCCATTTTTATTATTAGTTTAAGTTATTAATATTATCGTTTTAACTCCACAAGTCCGCTATCTGGCCCTATAAATGGTATCAGACGGCAAGGCGTGTGTTGTTTTCAGTTACAAAGATAACATTTTATATGGAAACTCACAAATTTTACTGTAATTTTGTAGTCGAATTTATTTGCAAGGCTTACACTATAAGCCATAAATCTTGGTGTGTCTATGAATATAATACGTTTCATCAAGGAATGGACACTGCCTGTAGCCATAGGCACGGGCATTGTTGTCTACCTCGTTTTCGCTCTTGTGCCTGCGCTCGATGGCTTCGCCAGAGCAGCCGACCCAGTGTTTGTAAAGTTGTTGCCAACTTTCATGTTTCTTGTGCTCTTTGTCACCTTCTGCAAGGTTGACTACCACAAGCTTCGCCCTGTGGCGTGGCATTGGTGGGTAGGATTGTTCCAAGTGCTCACTGTGGCAGCAGTGATGGCCGCGATAATAGGCTTGCGTCTCAAGGGCGAGAGTCTTGTGCTTGCCGAAGCCATACTCACATGCATCATCTGTCCGTGTGCGTCGGCTGCTGCTGTTGTCACACAAAAGTTAGGCGGCAATCTTGAGGAGATGACCACCTACACCTTTCTCTCCAACTTTATCACGGCATTGCTCATCCCCATTTGCTTCCCTATCATCGACCAGTCGGCCGACATGCACTTCATCGAGGCTTTCACCCTTATATTATATAAGGTGTTCACGGTGCTTGTAGTGCCTATGATTCTTGCCTACATTGTGAAACACTATATGCAGGGGTTGTGCAGACGCATCGTGTCGGTAAAGGATCTTTCCTACTATCTTTGGGGATGCTCATTGCTGATAGTGTCGGGCACCACAATGAAAAATATTCTGCACGCTGAAACCTCAGTGGCTTTCCTGCTCGTCATTGCCTTATGCTCTTTCTTGCTCTGTCTGTTTCAGTTTGGATGCGGACGTGCCATTGGCTCACGCTTCAAGCAGAAGGTGAACGCTGGGCAGGCATTAGGTCAGAAGAACACTGCCTTCGCCATTTGGATTGCAAGCACATATCTGTCGCCTCTGTCTACAGTAGGACCTGGATGCTATATTCTGTGGCAGAACATCATCAACAGTCTGGAGATATGGGAAGCGCAGAGGAAAAGGGAAGAGGGAAGAGGGAAGAACGAAGAGGGAAGAGGGAAGAGGGAAGAGTGAAGAATCATGGGAGAATAGTCGGTTTTGACATACTCTCAAGCTTCGACTCAAACTTCATTCTCTCGCCCGTAACGGGATGACGGAACTCTACCATTGCGGCATGCAGATACATGCGTGTCTTTCTGTCGCCATGTCCATATAGCGGATCGCCAAGTATCGGACAACCCAAACCTTGCTGATGGGCACAATGCACACGCAACTGATGCGTTCTGCCCGTATGAGGATACAGATAGACAAGGGTGCGACCTTCGGGCAACAACTGCTCCACGTGGTAATCGGTAATGGCTGACTTGCCATTTTCAAAGTCTACACGCTGACGCGGACGATCCATAATGTCGGCTATCAAGGGCAAGGTTATCCTTCCCTCGCTACTTAACGGTCTGCCCTCAAGCACTGCCTCATAACGCTTCTTTACCTCACGCGAGGCAAACTGACGCTGTAGTTCCACATACACCTCTTCCTTCTTTGCGAGAACAAGCAGACCACTGGTGTCCATGTCGAGACGGTGAACGGCCTTTAGGAATGTTGAGTGTTGAGTGTTGAATGTTGAATTGTCGGCTTCGCCGATTGGGAGTTGTTCAATGTTGAATTGTGAGTTGTTGGCGAAGTATTCTTCGATGCTGAGGTTATTATTATTTGCAGAGCATTCTTCCGCTGACTCCTTTTTTCCTGGAACCGACAACATTCCGGCAGGCTTGTTCACCACCATTATATAATCATCCTCAAAAATCACGCTTGGATTTTCTTCTGTCTTTGATTGAGACAATGGATTTGGCTCCACGTCAAGTCCACGAAGCATGTGGGTGAGGATGGGCAGACATTTGGAGCGACATGCAGGATAATAGTGCAAGTGATGGCGTATCTCTTGCTTGGGCGAGTCTCCCCACCAAAACTCAGCCATGCACACTGGCTCAAGCCTATGCTTATAGGCATACTGCAACAACTTTGGTGCACAACAGTCGCCTGAGCCTGCTGGCGGTATGGCATGAATTGTATCATGGAATATATCTATAAGGTCGCGCTCCTCGCCAAGGGCATTAAGCATGCGATACTGGCGGAACAGCCATTGCTGCAACTCGTCGCTCATATTGCGACGACGGTTGCGCAAGGCTGCAATACGCTTCTTATGCTCTTCGATGGGATGGCGCAATTCATTTAACTCTATCTCGCATTGCTGCTTGAGTCTACGTTGCTCCGCCTTAAGATACTGACTCTCGCGAACCATTGCTGCCTTCTCTTCTGCCAACAATGGCTCCCCATCCTGCTCTGCCTCACGTCTGCGGGCATCGCGCATGGCCTTCGCTTCGGCTACCTTATTGCGCATCTGCTCCATACGCAACTCCACATCTTGTTTTGTGTTCTCATACAGCGAGAGCTGAGCAAGATAATCTTCCGATTTCTCAATAGCGTCTATCTCCTTATTTATGTTTGATATCTCTCTTTCCCTAACCTTGAAATGTCCATCAGGCTGTTGGGCATCAAACACTGGCGGCACAAAATACTCCCAGTCATTGCGTCCGGCAAGCAACCCGGAATAAGCAGCAAGAAAACCCAACTGCCCTTCATGGCAATTGTACTCTCCACATTCCACCCTTTCCTTATCACTCACCCTTACCACAAGCACACCAAACATCTTGCCCGGACTTTGCTCACCATCCCATACTCCCGACTCCCCTATATACCGTTGCACCTGCTTGGCAGCAACCATACAAAGAGGATGCGGTTCGTAGCAGAAAGGATAAGTGAACTGTAGGGGCGGCTGTATTTGGTCATCCAAAGGATGTAAAATTCTATTCATTATATATAAGCAACTGTTCTAAACCAATATTACGAAACCTTCCACTCTACTATATTATGTCCACCTGCCACATCGAAGTTTATGCCAACCTTCACTACTTCTTTTCCGCTTAACGCCAAAGCCTTGGCATATTTCCGTTCATCTATCTGAGCAAGAGCCTCATCAGCCGACTTGCAGAACTTCAATTCCATTATATACACATAGCGTTCGGTAGCCAAAGTAATGTCTGTGCGTCCACGTGATAACTTCAGTGCCATAAGAGTGATATGTTTTTGGATTCGTGACGCTAAGTTAGCGATAATATTCCGAACGGCAAAATATTGCAAATAAAAAAGCGTGACATCCTCACGGACACCACGCTATAACTATTTATTATTTATTGGAAAATGTTATCTACTTGAAGAGCTGTATCTCGCTTGCGAAATAGTTCCAGTAGCCGCCATAGAAGTTGTCGTGAACGACAATCTTAACATACTTGGCCTTCACTGGCGAGTAGAACTCAGCAACAAGCGGCTGGTCAATGTCGGTAGGCATGTCGGTTGTCGAAGCCTTGCCCTGCTTAGTCCATGTCTCCCAGTCGTTGCTGGTGTATACACTATAGCTCTGAACACTGAAACCGAAACCATAATCAGTATAGTTGTACGGATAGATAGCCACAGAGGAGATGTCATGATCCTCACCATCATTGAAGCCTACTATCCACGCGTCACCATCCCAATCGCTGTTGTAGTCGTAGTCAGTGAAGTCGCCATTGGTCATCTCGGTGATATAGTCGCCTGCTCCATACGAGTAGCAGAAGAGCGAGTTGCCATCATAAGCAGTCTTGCCTGCGACAGAGCCTTCCGACTTAACATTGTTGAACTCACCCTTAAGCTCCCATGCAATAGAAGACTTAGCGCTCACTGGCAAATCAGTAGACGAAACGGTGAACACAGCCTCCGACTTCTCGCTATCCTTGAGACCCTTCATGCTCTCTGTCTTGCTGAGCTTCACACGCACAGGCTCAGCAGACTGATGCTGGCCTTTAGGAATTGTAACCTCAGCATTCTCCAACTTGAAGGCATCGGCTCCTATCTTGTCACCACTCTTCTCGGCATCAAAAGCCACAGTAGCCTTGATGTCGCGATCGGCAGGCTGCGAGATATGCACATAGAACTCCATCACATCCTCAGGAACGACAGCGTCGTTAGGAGTGATGATGATGGTTGACTTCATCTTCTCAGCACCGTCGGAGAGCGACGACACCATGAGCTTAGCCGTATAATTCTCTGCCTCTGTAGGGTGAAGAGTTTCGCCCACCTCCATGTCGTCGCTACATGCCGTGAAGAGCGGCGTGGCAGCAAGAAGCATTGCTGAAAGAGCGGGCAGTGTTATGTTCTTTATAATTGATTTCATTGTCTTGTTTTTTTAGGTTTTGTTATTTGCCGTCAATACGCACGTTTGGAGTCCATACTGTTGTGCCTGCAGCCTCAGCCTTGTTGCCATGGCCGGTAGCATCGTTGAAGATGTTGCCCTCACCCTCGTTCATCTTCCAGTAGGCCTCAAGACCATTCGACTTAGGATCGATGACATACATATTGTTGGCCACCTCAGCCTGAGAGCGTGCCTTGGTCCAGAAACGCAACTCTGAGTACTTGACATTAGCCTTGAGATAGTCCATATTGCCGAGCTGTATCTTCTTAGAGCCGAGGTTAACTATCTTGCCGGCGAGGTCCATTGAGTTGTCGAGCACACCATTCACATACATAAAGAGCTTTGTGCCGGTGCAAACGAATGCCAGGTGATACCAAGTGTTGGCGTTGAACAGCATGTTCGAGTTCATCTGTGTGCCCTGAGTCTTTATCTGCAAGCGGTTGCCCTCGATAGGAGCGTCGCCAAAGCGGATGTAAATCTCACCATCCTTGCCGTCGGGACCCCAAGCACCAAAGATAGTCTGGTTGTTAAGCTCGCCCACAGCTGTGCCAAGCTTGTCGATGTTGATGTTGAACTCTACTGTCCACTCGGTCAGTTCATAGTCCTGACGCATGGTCATATGTACATTGTTGCGCGAGTTGATTGTAGGCACAGCCTGATAAACCACCTGGTCGAGCACATACACGATTGTGCTGCCCGACTGCAACACGCCCTGTCCTGCGTCCTTGCTCTTGAGCTTGAGGGCGATGGCAAACTTCTTGCCGCTTTCCTTCAGCTCCTGAGAGAGGGGCTTGATGTTGATTTCGATAGGCTGCGAGGCTGATGTGCCAGCCTCAACGGTAGCCTCTGTCGACGACATAGTATACTGCGATGCAGGAAGCAACTCGTAGTTGGTGGTGTTAGCAGCGTTGTATGCAGCCAGCACCGACTCGTCGGCAGCCACCTCAAAGGTGCGGGTGGCTGTAGTTGGCGACGACAAGCGCACACTAAGTTCTGTCTGCACATCATCGTTGCCCACGGTGATTTTCTTAGAAGTATTGCCGTTGGTGTTGGTCTGGGCTATGTAAGCCTGGTTCTCAAGCACGTCGTATTCGGCATCGTTGCACGACATGAACATCAACGACAGAGCCGCTGTGCCGGCGAGCAACAGTTTTGATATATTTGTTTTCATTGCTTTGTTTGCTTAAGTAACATTTATTTTACTGAAGGATTCTGAATCTGTATGGCCTTGCGCAGATAAGGATATGTGGTGCCGAAGCCAGACACGTTGTACTCATACTCCATGTGGTAGGTGCCACATCCAGCCTTGTCGACATACTTGCCGTTCACCATAGGTGTCCAGCGTGCCATACCCTCAAGACTCTGCATGGTGTTGCCACGACGGTCGGTGAACTTCACGCCACCTGCCTTGGCAAAGTTCTCGAAGTTCTCGGTCACGATATACTTCTTAGCCACTTCCTCAGCCGAAAGCACACCCTCGAAGTTGCTGATGGTTGAGCTAAGACGGCTGTCAAGATCGCCAGCTCCCCAGCAGCTGTAGGCCTGCACGATGAAGTAGTTGAAGCATGGGCCAAGCTCCTTGTTCACACTCTGTGGCTCACCGTCGATGACGAAGAGCTTGTTGGTGCCCGACTTAGGACCAATGCGCTTTGCCATTGTCTCGGCAAACACCTTCTCTGCGGCGGGAACACCAGAGATGTCGCCACGGTGACCATAGTTAGGCTCATAGTCCCAGTCGAATCCATCATAACCATACTTGTCGATAGAGTCGCAGATAGCATTGGCATACTTGGCTATTGCCTCGTCGCCTGTGCCCCAGAATGTAGCGGCGTCTGTGCCCTCTGGTGTGAGCTGGTCGCCTACACTCTGCACGATGAAACACATAAGGGCACGTGTGCCCTTAACCTGCTGCACAAACTGCAAGTCGGCCTTCTGCTCTATCGAGAGGTTGCGCCAGTTGCCCCAGATAGACACAAAGTCTACTGAGTCGGGCAATCCTGCGAGCGAGTTCTCGAGCGAGAGACCGGTGCCAGTCCAGTTGCCAAACCATCCGAAAGCCACCTGATGGTCGGTCTTCTTGTATTCGCGCAACTGCTGATAGTAAGCCTCTGTCTTGTTAGAGTGGGTCAGGTCGGCAGGATTCTTTATCTCTGTGTCTGTCCAGTCGTCGCATGAAGCCAGAGATGTGAGTGCTGCGACGAAGGCAAACATATACATGAATATCTTTTTCATTGTCTTCTAATGTTTTTAAATAGAAAGAAAGTTAGGTTTACTTCTTTTTCTGCCACCACATCTTGGTCTCGTAGTTGTCGGCACCGCCGAGCAACTGCACAGCCTTGGAGTAGTTGGTTGCATTGTTCACAATCTCCTCGTTGTCGAAAGGTATGCGGTTGGGCACTTTAAGAGCAGAGCCGTTTGACTGTGCTGTTTCGAACACCTCAGGATAACCAGTGCGGCGTATCTCGCTCCAAGCCTCCTGACCGTCGGGGAAGAGAGCAATCCACTTCTGTGTCATAAGACGCTCGAGCTTCTGCTCGGCTGTAGCATTGTCGTCCCACTTGATAGTGATTTCCGACACATGCGACATCGACTTGCCATAGCCACCCTCGGCATCAACATAGTCGGCCTGCTTTGATGTGTCGTCGACAAGATACTTGTCGGCTCCACTCACACCCCACTGCTCAAACGAGAGTTCAACAGCCTTGTTGTAGAGTTCGCCTACTGTGCCACCCATTCCGTTCCAGCCTGCAAGAGCACCCTCAGCACGGAGGAATGTCACCTCAGAAGCCGACATCCACACGCCGCGAGTGTTGCTCGACACGTTGGCAGCCGAATAGATAGCGTCGGCAGTATTCTTATTGCCAATATTGGCACCTGCAAGACATCCTATAATCTCGCGGTCGCCCTTTGTGGCAGAAGGCTTGAAATAAGCTGTGATGCGCGGGTCCTTGTAGCCGTTCATGAAGGTCTCGATGTCGGCACATGCACGCGAGTCGCCCCACTCCACCGAAGTCTTATACTGTCCGTTGGGAGTATAGGTGATGCAAAGGTTCTCGCTGTTGTCGGTGATCACTCCGTCGGCCACAGCCTCCTCAGCACATTGCTTGGCAAATGTAGGGTCGGCATAGCGCATACGCACAGCCATGCGCAGCTTAAGAGAGTTGGCATACTTGAGCCAATTGGCAAACTTGCCGCCATACACGTGGTCGGTCTCCTCGTTGACTGTGAGCTTCGGGTCGGCTGCCACAAGAGGCTTGAGAATGCTGATGGCCTTGTTGAGGTCGGCTATGAGCGAGTGGTATACTGTCTCCTGAGAGCTGTAGGCATTGGCATCCTCCTCAGCTCCGATAGGGAACGGACCGTACATGTCGGTAAGACGCTGGAAGCTCTGCGCACGCAGGATAAGGGCCCATGCGTAGTTGATGCCCTCACCGCCAGAGATACGCTCCACCTCCTTGAATGCCGAAACCACCTTTGGTGTGCTATCAGCAAACGGATAACGCACCCAACCATTCGGGGCATTGAACAAAGCGAAGTTCTTGCCTGCGAAACCGTTGTTGGCATAGGTCATGAAACGTCCGAGATAGTTGCCGATAAGGTCCTGGTTCATCTGGTAGGTGTTCTCCTGCTCAGGATAAGCCTCATTCTGGAGCTGTATGAGGAATGCGCCGACAGCATAGTTGTCGCGGTTGATCTCCTCGCCGTCGATCTTGTTGCCTGGACGGTTTGCGCTATCGAAACCGTCGGTGCATGAAGTGAGCGATCCGGCACCCAGCAGACATGCCGCTCCAAGAAGGAACATGCCTGATATATGTGATAAGTTAGTTTTCATTTCTACAGTATAAATTAATTATACATTATATATATATTAAAATACGGATTACAACTTAGAAGTTCACCTTCACGCTGAAGCCCAACGAGCGCAGACTTGGCTGCATGAAGTAGTCGAAGCCCTGATAGTAGGTGCCTGTAGAGGCTGTTGACTCAGGATCGAACGGAGCCTTGTTGTAAATCATGAAGAGGTTGCTTGCTGTAAGGCCGAGTGTCACACCCATCTTGCCCACGATAGAGCGTGGCAGAGTGTAGCTGATGTGTGCCTCCTGCAAGCGCACGTTGGTGGCAGAATAGATGTATTCAGACCAGATAGGGTTGTCGCCACCCACTACCGAGTAGTAGTTTTCGGCTGATATCTTACCCGTGTTTACTGGAATGCCGCCATTGTCGCGAGCTACAGCCGATGCCTTCGACACACCATAGTTGTCGAGGATGGCCTGTGTCTGCGACATGCAGATACCGCCCAGACGTGCTGTGATGAGGAATCCGAGGTTAAGACCCTTCCATGAGAACTCGTTGCTGAAACCAAGGTTGGCCTTAGGCAACACGCTGCCACGATACTGAGGATTGTCGAGGTTCACCTGCTTCACCTTGCCGTTGTCGATAAGGATGTTGCCCTCTGCGTCGCGTGCAAAGTCGGTTGACATATAGACGTCGCCCATGGTGCCACCTTCCTTAAGGATAATGTCGCAACCATTGAGTCCGCCCTGCTTCAGATAGTTGTCGCTCTCAGCCACGTCGTCGAAGAGAGTGATGATCTTGTTGCGGTTGGCAGAGAAGGTGAAGGTAGGATTCCATGTGAAGTCGCCCCAGGTCTTGTTGTAGCCCAATGAAAGCTCGATACCCTGGTTGCGCACATTACCTGTCTGTATATACTCGCGGTCGTAGCCCTCGCCTGCTGTTATAGAGCGCAGGAAGGTCTGCTTCTTTGTGTTCGACTGATAGAGAGTGACGTCTAATGTGAGCGAGTTGTTGAGGAAGCGTGCTGTAAGACCTGCCTCCCATGAGTTGGTGCGCTCAGGATAGAATGTCTTCGGGAACTTATATGTCACGGTCTTGTATGTGCCTGAAGCCGGGTTGTACTCGTAGCGTGCTCCTGACGAGATGTTGGGAGAAATGGCCGAACCTACCGATGCCCATGAGCCGCGCACCTTGAGGTAGTTGATCCACTCCGGCATCTTAGCCATCTGCGAGATGACAGCCGACATACCTACAGAAGGATAGAAGAACGACTCGTGTGTGGTGCCGGCAAGTGCCGAATCCCAATCGTTACGTCCGGTGAGTGTGAGATAAAGCATCGAGCGCCATCCAAGCTCAACGTTGGCAAAAGCCGAATTGATGCTATGGCGGTTTTCAGCATAGATAGGACGGTTGTCGTTGGTCACCTGACCGTAGTCGATGGCATTAGGAGTAAACACGTTTGAAGGAGCCTTGAGTCCGCCCTGATAGCCGTGCTGTGAGTAGTGAGTGCGCGAAAGCGACACACCAACGTTGGCACCTACAGAGTAGTCGCCCATGGTCTTGTTCACGTTAGCCATGATGTCGCCGTAGAGGTTGCGGTCGGCAGCATTGTTGTAGGCATAGAATCCATACTTCGAGTGAGCGAAGAGGTCGATGGTGGAAGCATAGCGCTTGTCCTCGGCCTTAGAGCGTGTGTCGTCCCAACGCAAGCGTCCGGTCACGTCGAGCCAGTCGGTTATCTTGTATTTGATAGAGCCGCTGAGCATGTAGCGTGTGCGGTCGTTGGTGCGGTTCATGCGCTTTGCTATCCAATAGGGATTCTGCATCTGCAGAGCGTTGCCAAAGTTCCAGTTCTGCTCGTAGATGCCGCGAGAGGCGTTCCATATCTCGAATGTGCGCACAGCGTCAAAGCTCTCGCCACGCGGGAAGAGGTAAAGGGCGGGCAGCGGGTTGAAATACTGTCCCTGTGCCATAAGGTTCTTGTCGCGCTCCTTGATGTAGTTGAACGAGAAGTCGAGTGTGAGCTTGTCGTCGAGCATCGATGTGGAGTTGCGGAAGGTCACATTATAGCGGTCGTAAGAGTTGTTGGTGATGATACCGTCGGCATTGGTTGAGCCGAGCGACAAGTATGTCTGGTTCTTGTCAGAACCGGCTGTGATAGCCACGTTGTTCTGTATGTTCGAACCAGTGTTGAAGAAGTCCATTGGGTCATAAGAGCCATAAGCCGACTCTGCCTTCTCGCCCCATGACTTAACTTCGCCAGGACGGTTGAGGTAGCTATTCTGGAACTCAGGATGAACAAACGGACGAGAGAACTGTGAGCTGTGGGAAATGGCTACGTTCACGCGGCCTTCCTTGCCCTTCTTTGTAGTAATCATGATCACACCCTGGGCGGCAGCCGAACCATAAAGGGCGGCAGCAGCAGGACCTGAGAGTACTGATATTGACTCGATATCCTCGGGGTTGATGTCGGAGATGCCCTCACCGCCAGGCTGAGGGGCAAAGATAGAGCTTGACTCAGAACCGTTGTTGCGGTTGTTGATAGGCACACCATCGATTACGTAAAGGGCCTGGTTGCTCTGCGAGATAGACTTCGGACCACGCATCACTACACGTGTGGCACCACCCATACCGGCAGAAGAGGCATTGATGTTGACACCTGCCACCTTGCCCGAGAGTGAGTTCATGAAGTTGGCGTTCTTAACCTCGTTAAGGTTCTCGCCACCCATCTTCTGCACATTGTACGACAAAGCCTTCTCCGAACGCTTGATGCCAAGGGCTGTCACAACCACGTCCGAGAGCACCTGAGTGTCTTCCTGCATCGTGAGGTCCATCTGTCCCACTTTGGCCTTGGCCTTGAGCGGAGCATAACCCATGTAGGAGAGTTCGAGCTCCTGTCCAGGACGTGCCTTGATAGTAAAGTTACCATCGATGTCGGTAACGGTCACTTCCTTAGTGCCCACCACCTTCACGCTCACGCCGATAAGCGGTTCGCCCTGCTTGTCGACAACAGTACCTTTCACTACACCATTGGCATCCTGTGCCAAACTTTCCGTCAGACGGTTAGCCGAACCGGCAGGCGAGGCTGGAGCCTTGTCTGCTGCATAGCCAACCATCGACATGGAAGCGACGAGCGACAACGCAGCTACGCTTCGCTTGCCCATCATCTTCTCAACGATTTGATTGATGTTAGATTTCATTGCTATTGATAATTGTTATAAGATTGTTTCTTGTAAATTAGGGGTGTTTTACACAAAGTATATTGTATATTTTACACTTTTGTTGTTGCCTTATCTGAATTATTTTAGAATTTAGGCGGTATGATTGTTCTTTGTTTTAGTAACTGCAAAAGTACAAATATTCCATGTAACAAACAATACGTTTAACGATTTTTTAACTCCGAAACCACTCGACAGTATATAATACAATAGGATTATTGAACTATTGGATTTTAAAAACACAACAATATTATTTGATTCATTTGGCTAAATTTCTAACATCTTTTAGAGCCCTCATTCAGTTGGATTAAAAATGTTGGACGGGACTTGCACCCATTAGAATAAGCTCGTGCCGAGCATACAAAGAAAGCGCCTTGCAGATGCATTTGCATTGCAAGGCGCTCAACTACAATCAAAAATTATAATGTATTATCTATATAGAATTTAGAATTCATATTCTCCATTTTCCTCTTCTTCCAGAACGCTGAATCCATTGTTTTCGTCGCCATCAGGAGTCCAGCCACGGTCACTTCCAATGCTTCCAGCCATTATCTGTAAAGGCTCCATCACGATAACGCTAATCTTTGGAGTCACATATTGCTTCTTCATATTATTATTATTTATTTACTACTACTTTTTTGTTGTTAACTATATACACACCCTTCGGCAACTTATCGACGTTGCTGGTGTTCATACGCACACCGCCAAGATTGTAGATGCCGGTGTTTGCATTCTGCTTGTCCTCCTCAATCACATGGATGCCAGTTGTACCATCTATGCCGTTTCCATCCAGCGAGAACATCAACATTCTGCCCGTGTGCATTTCCTCCTTAAGCCAGCAACGATAAGCTTTCACATCGTGCGGCTTAATAGTGTGAATCAAGTCGCCCTTGCTGAACATATAAGAATCCGCTGATACCGTAGTCGGATTGCTGTACGAACCGGTGTAGGTCATGCCTCCGCCATTTACTGTGTGTGTCAATTCGGATGTCTGGTCATCGTAGTTTATGCCATTGGCTACATATACAGGACCGTCGAGAGTCTCCGTAACACCGTTGATAGTGTATGAATAGTTGCCGAGCGGCTCCTTAGTAGGATATATTATATAAGGTGTATTCTTATGCAGTACTACGCCATCAGCGGCTACGTCTACTGTAGAGAACTTTATCCAGTTGTTCTCCAAACGGTCGAACTCTGCCATCTGTACACCCTCACCGAAGGCTTCCTTCACCTGAGCAGCTGTCATATCAATGGGGAGGATAATAGAGTTCCAACCCTTGTTGTTGTTGTTAGCATTCTTGGTGAATGTACGGTGCAACAGCATCTTGGCACCAGTGTATGACTTGGTAACTGCAAGAGTCTTGTCCTCATCGAGAACCAGCAGATCGTCTGATCCGTTGATTGTTCCATCATCATTCATGTCAGTGCGCAGAGCGAAGCCCTTAATCTGAAGATTCTCAAGAGCCGACAGCACCTTAATAGGTGTGATACGAACCTGATTGAACGACTTGGTTGGATTGAGTACGGCATAGCTGTCGCCCTTATTGCCAATAACATCAGCACCAAGAACCTTCCAATCTGTCAGTTCTTCCTGCTCTTTACCATCGAGATAGGTGGTCAACTTAAGGCCTTCGCCAAGACTTGCACCCAATCCTAAAGCCAGATTCTGGGTAACCATAACAAGCTGCTGTCCCTTATCAACTACTTTACCCATATTGACAGAGATTTTGGCGCCACCCAAGTCTACGCCCAAAGGTAGAGTCAGGTATGTATCCATTGAGTCGTCAATCAAGTTGCCCAACTCATTGTAGCCATTGCCAATGTTGGCGACATGGAACATCTTAGTGTTAGCAAAGTCGATGGATGCATTGGTGTTATTTGTAGATACCACCTGAGCACCATAGACCGGATTGGTTGTAGCATTGTCTGCCTCAGCATCGGCAACATACGCATAGTAGATATTGAGCTGTGAGAGGTCGGCAGAAAGAACGCCTGTGTTATAAAGTACAATCTCATCAAACACACAGCCCGCAGGCACTTCAACGTTCAGACACATCTTGCGAGTTTCCTCTTTACCGATAAGCCCGGCTGAGATGGCATCCCAATGGGTTGTTACATCTCCAGTCACTTCATTGCCTTTATTGTAGAGCTTGATGTTGTAGAGCTTAAGCACATTAGCATCGAGTCCGGTAGCCTTGGTAGATACCACAAAACCTACCTTCATCTTGCCATTGAAAGCTCTTGTATTGCCATTCAAACCATCAGCAAAGTTAGAGCCATCAGCAGTCTTGATGCCAACGAGACCCTTGTTGGCTGCCAATTCAACGCCTGGCTGACGGTATGTGAAGTCGTTGAGTGAAGTTGTAAGTATGGCAGTTCTGTTCTTCATTCCATCGAATATCTGAAGCAAACCACCGCCAAGCTTATCGCTCAACACGTATTTAGACTCACCATCCTTATTAACAAGGATATTCACTCCGTGTTCCTCCGCAACATATGTGGGAGCATAGTTGAGGGTTGTCTCTTCAAAGCAACCATCCGCAGCTGTTGCACGGAAAACATACTTGCCAGGAAGAGATAAATTGGTTACCAAGCCTGTGGCATCTACAGAAACATCAGCAGCACCCTCAGGATGGCTCTGTACAGACCATGTCACATCAACATCCTTATTGTGCTGCAACTGGAACTGATTGACACTTCCTGATACATCGCGGCTTGATGTGGCATTGATTGGGCAATGATGGGTAGCTGCATCGGGAGCCATGCGTACAAAGGCGTAGTTGACATATATCGCACCCAAATTAACATTTACTCCTCCAAAAAAAATCTTCACAGCAGAGAATGCATCAGGAGCCTTCATAACGACTTCTGAATTTTTCTTGGAACCAACAAGGCCAAGATTCAAAACTGTACCAGAGATTGTTTGACTTGTAATTTGTTTTCCGTCCTTATTATAAAACTCAAGACTAATAGTAGAGCCTAAACCTATATCCAGAAGCTGTGTCATGCCATATTTGAATCCCACTTCTGTACCAGCAGGAAAAGCCTCCTTATTATCAGACGAAGTGGCAGTAACTTTAGCAGGAACTGAAACAATCAAACTTTGTACTGTAAAATTGTCAGTAAAGTCAGCATTGATAAGGTTACCACCCAATGTATTTGCACTCAATTTAAAACTTCCACGGTTTTGTTCTTGAGCGTACTTCGTAATACCATTTTCCTTGTTGTTGGTAATAGTATACTCACGAGCCTTGCCTACAAATGCATACTTGATGTTTATAGCAGAGCCCAACTTGGCATCAACTCCACACTGAACGAGCTTGATTTCATCGAAATTGCCAGGAGCAGTAGCCATATACAATTTGTTTACCTGATCTGAACCAGGGAATGTCAACAGCGACAGTCCAAGACCAGTGACAGACTTACCGGTAGA
>CAKQFF010000020.1 GCA_934230685.1 uncultured Prevotella sp.
CCTCAAGGAACTTGATCTGCTCGGCGGCGGTGAGCTTCTTGCCGTTAGGATCCTTCTTCTTGCCATCCTTCAGCTGGCGGTAGTCGTAGAACCATTCGCCATTCTCCTGAACGGCAAACTCGCTGGCGGCGCAGTCCATGGCAATCTTCACGTCCTTGCCCGGCTCGTAGCCAGCATCCTTGATGGCCTGGCAGATGCTGTCGAGAGCGTCCTCGATGCCATTGAGAGCAGGAGCGAAACCGCCCTCGTCGCCAACGGCTGTGGAGAGACCACGGCTCTTGAGGAGCTTAGCCAAGGCGTGGAACACCTCAGCGCCCATTCGGATGGCCTCCTTCTCGGAAGCGGCTCCCACGGGGCGAATCATGAACTCCTGGAAGGCGATGGGCGCGTCGGAGTGGGCACCGCCATTGATGATGTTCATCATAGGCACGGGGAGGGTGTAGGTGTTGCAACCGCCGATGTAGCGATACAGCGGGATGCGCAGATAAGCGGCGGCGGCGTGGGCGACAGCCAGGGAAACGCCGAGGATGGCATTGGCGCCGAGGTTGGACTTGGTCTTGGTGCCGTCGAGCTCGAGCATCTTGTAGTCGATGGCACGCTGCTCCAAGGCAGAAAGGCCCACCAAGGCAGGAGCAATCACATTATTCACATTATCAACAGCCTTGAGCACGCCCTTGCCGCAATAGCGGCTCTTGTCGCCATCGCGAAGCTCCAGGGCCTCGTTCTCGCCTGTAGACGCGCCAGAAGGAACCGAGGCACGGCCCACAACGCCCGACTTCAACGAAACTTCAACCTCTACTGTTGGATTGCCACGAGAATCCAAGATTTCTCTTGCATGTACTTTTTCAATAATCATAATACAATAAAACTTTAATTACATAAATTGTTTTCTGAGTGCAAATATAGAGATCATCCCACAAACCGCCAAATTTCGGGCATCATCAAAAGTAGGTATTGGGCCGAAAATACTTAATTGTGGGTATCAGATTTCGTAGAGATTTGCAACGCTATCGTGAATAGAAAAAAAAGAAATCCCCATAGAGGGCGAGTGCTTTTCTTGGGCGCATTCGTTCTCTACGGGGACTGCCTTGGAATGTAGGCTGCCGGGGCTTAGAATAGTTGTAGCTTGGGGCTTTATATTATTTTTTAAAGATATAGCTTTAGGCTTTTAAGCACGTACAGGCAACCCAAGGTTAATTGTACCAAATGGATGAATCTACACGAATGTAGCGGTCGTCATCGTCATTGTAGACGTTGTCAAGCTCAAACGACTCAAGGTCGTAGGCCTTCTTTGTTGTTCTTATCATAATACCCTCCTATTCTGGCCGGTGTCTCTCGCCAACCATTTAAGACCACCATTTGGGGATGTGAGACTACATCCTTACTATTGAAAAGATATTGCAAATATACTGTTTTCCGCTGAAAAAAGCAAGCGATTTTATGGTTTTGCTTATTGTTTTAAACTTATTTTAATTAAAATGTAACAATAAGCGACCAAAATAAATAATTATGCAATAATCTATCACCTGACATCAGTCGGCTGATGGCGCATCTCGCGGAAGGCACTCCCCACAATGGGGATGGCAATGAGAAAGGTGACGACATCGCAGACCGCCTGGCACATCGCCACACCCATGAGTCCGAAGAGATGGGGCAGGATGAGGATGAAGGGGATGAACACAAGACCCTTGCGAGCGGAGGAGAGCACGTTGGCGCGGAGGGGCTTGCGGGTGGTCTGGAGCATCATGTTGCCCGTCATGATGTAGGCGTTGAGCGGATAGGCGGCAAGATGCCAGCGAAGGGCTGTGCTGCCTATCGCCACCACTATGGGGTCGGCGCGGAAGAGGGCTATGGTGGGCTCGGCAAGGCAGAACACCACGGAGGAGACGAGCAGGAGGAAGAGGAAGCCTGTGCGCACGGTGAACCAGAAGCCTTGGCGCAACCTGTCGTAGAGGCCTGCCCCGTAGCAATAGCCGCAGAAGGGCTGAAAGCCCTGACCCAAGCCCACTATCACCGACATGACGAACATCGTGACACGGCTCACTATCGACATGGCTGCCACTGCGGCGTCGCCATAGGCGGCGGCTGCAAGATTGAGCAACACAACGGAGACGCTTGCCAAGCCTTGGCGCGAGAGCGAGGGCGAACCGCCATACACTATCTCGCGCACATAATGCCAGCGCGGAGAGAAACTGCCAAGATGCAAGCCTACGCCTGTGGAACGGAGGCGGCGGCACATAATAAAAAGAATGAGGAAGCTGACCGCCTGTGAGAGGACAGTGGCAAGGGCTGCACCGCGCAATCCAAGGCCAAGGCCGAAGATGAGCAGGGGGTCGAGCACGACATTGAGCAGCACGCCACTCACTATGCCCCACATGGCATGGCGGGTGTTGCCCTGCATGCGCAACTGGCTGTTGAGGGTGAAGGAGGCTATCTGGAAGGGGGAGCCGAGAAGTATTATGGAGAGATATTGCTGGGTGAAGGGAAGGATGGTGGGGGTGCTGCCAAGCCACAGCGACAGACTACGGGCATAAAAAAGTCCCGCCGCGGCAATGAGAATGCCTGCCGCGACGGAATAGACGAGTCCGGTGGCTGCCATCGTCGTGGCATTGCCTGTGCGCTGCGCCCCAAGCTCGCGCGACATGTAGCTGCCGCTGCCATGACCGAAAAACGAGCCTATGGCCTGGATGAGACACATCAGCGAGAAGACAATGCCAACGGCAGCCGTGGACTGTGTGTTGAGCTGACCTACGAAGTAGGTATCGACAATGGTGTAGAGGCACGTCACGAGCATGGACACTATCGTGGGCACAGCCATGGTGAGGATGACCCGCGACACGGGTGCCTGAGTGAGAAAAGCATAATTGCCGCTACCCTTCGTATTCATCTAAATGTTGTTCTAATCTTTCTGTTTTTTCTTAATCCTTAAGCGAATAGACAATCGTCGTCACCACTCTAACCTTCTTGACGTAAGGAGTGCTTTGGTCGCGGTCGTCGATGGAGAACTGTCCCTGGTCGGCAGACACAATCTTGTTGAGCTTGCTCTTGGAATTCTCGGCAAACTGCTCGGCAGTCTTCTCGGCATTGGCGATGGCCTCCTCCATCATCTTGGGCTTCATCTCGCGGAACGACACATACTCATACTTGATCTGATTCTCGTAGCCGCCGTCGACAATGGCAACGCCCTCCTTGAGGAGTTCGCCCTGTCGGGCTATGATGGAGCGCACGAGCCGCACATTATGCGAGGTGACGGTGATGACGGAAGTGATGTTGTAGCGGTAGGCACGGCGGTTGTCGCTGTACTGGTCGGCATTCTGGTCGATCACGCTCGGGGCGTTGACGCTAATCTCGTCGGCCTTGATGCCGTTGGCAATGAGGAACTTCTTAATCTTCGACTGGGTGCTGCCAAGACGTGTGTAAAGCTCAGGCAGGTCATTGCCTATCTCCTTCGACACAATAGGCCACGTCACCTTGTCGGCGTCGACCTCCTTCTCTGCCAATCCCTTCACGGCAACCTTACGGTCCTTGTTGGCAAAATTGTCGATACCGCCCTTGATGCAGAAACCAAGGACAATGATGCTCAGGGCTATCAGCGCGGAGCACAAAATGGATTTGTTGTTGTTCATAAGCAGAAAAAATTAAATGATTAGCTTTTTTATCCCGACCAATAGTCTCTATCTAAATCACGACCTGTAGCAGCATACCGCTCCCCTCCCTACGGGGGAGGGGCCGGGATGGGGCTAGTGGGGCTCTTACTCCACCAGCGTCTGCACTATTCGCTCAGCCGAGCGACCGTCCCAACGCTCCGGAATGCCGCAATGCTTCCACTCGCCGTCGACCATGCGTGTGAGCTCCTCGCCAAGGCGCACTGGGTCCTCGCCCACAAGCACGTTGGAGCCTGTCTTCACGGTCTCGATATGCTCGGTGTAGCTGTTGAGCGTGATGCAGGGCACGGTGTTGAACGTTGCCTCCTCAGCCACATTGCCCGAGTCGGTGACGATGCCGAGGGCGTGGGCTGTGAGATAGCCAAAGCCAAGATAGTCGAGCGGACTGACAATGTGCAGGCCCTTGAAGAGCAGCGGATTCTCCTCCACTATCTTCTTCACGGCGTCGGCTGCACGCTTGCGCAACGGAGCCACTACGGGCACATCGCCTGTATGCGACATAAGGCTCACCATCAGGGCACGCAACTCGTCGGTGTTGCCGATGAGAACCTTGCGGTTGAGCGTGAACACAATATACTTGCGGTCGGCAAGACCCAGCTCGTCCATCACGGCAGGACGATGGAAGCGCGGATGGTTGAAGCGCAAGGTGTCCATGAGGATGTTGCCCACCATATATATCTTAGACGACTCGGCTCCCTCGCGTGTAGCAGCGCTGTTGCCGCCAATGCCGGCTGTGAAGAGCAGGTCGGAGAGTCCGTCGATGACAAGGCGGTTGATTTCCTTTGGCATGGAAATGTCGAAGGAGCGTGTGCCAGCCACGAGATGGGCAAGGCGGATGCCCTGCTTCTTGGTGACGATGGCAGCCGCCATTGTGGAGGCGAGGTCGTCGACAACAATCACAGTGTTGGTAGTATGCTGCTGAAGATAACGCTCGAAAGCCGACATCACCTGTCCGGTAAGCTCGTTGAGATTCTCGCAGTCGACACCCAGGAAAACGTCGGGACGACGAATCTGGAGGTCGTCGAACAATGACGGCTCAAGTGTGGGGTCGTCCTCACGACCTGCATAAACAAGGCTGCTGCTGACATCCTTGCCCTCGGCATGAGCCTTGTCGATGGCTCTAACTATCGGGGCAATCTTTACAAAGTTGGGACGTGCGCCAACAAATATACAAATGTTCATTCCTTCTTGTTGTTTTTATTTTATTATTATTATTTTTCTTCTTTCTCCTTTTTATTATTACTTTTCTTCTTTCTCCTTAAACAATTCCTTGATTCCTCCCAGGCTTCCCAACATATTCGTTGCCTCGAAGGGCAGGAACACGGTCTTGGTCTTGTCGCCCTCGGCAAGCTGCTGCATCATCTGAATGTACTTCTGTGCGAGCAGATAGTTGGCAGGATTGGTGCTCTTGCCCACAGCCTCGGTGATCTTTCCGATGGCTATGGCCTCAGCCTCGGCCTTGCGTATGCGGGCCTGTGCCTCGCCCTCGGCACGCAGAATCTCCTGTTGCTTGGCAGCCTCGGCACGGTTGATGGTAGAGGTCTTCTCGCCCTCCGACTTTAGGATTTCGGCCTGCTTCTGACCCTCGGATGTGAGGATGGTGGCACGCTTGTTGCGCTCTGCCTGCATCTGCTTCTCCATGGCCTGAAGCACGCTCGATGGCGGGATAATGTCCTGAAGCTCAACACGGTTGACCTTGATGCCCCACTTGTTAGTGGCATCGTCGAGCACGGCGCGAAGCTTGGTGTTGATGGTGTCGCGCGAGGTGAGGGTCTGGTCGAGCTCCATCTCGCCGATGATGTTGCGCAGAGTGGTCTGGGTGAGCTTCTCTATGGCGTTGGGCAGGTTGTTGATCTCGTAGACAGCCTTGAACGGGTCGACAATCTGGAAGTAGAGCAGAGCGTTGATCTGCATCTGGATATTGTCCTTGGTAATCACATTCTGCTTGTCGAAGTCGTACACCTGTTCGCGAAGGTCGATGGTGGTGGAATAGGCGTAGCGTCCGCGATACATCGTGACGATGGTCTTGGCGCGGTCGATGAACGGGATGATGATATTGATGCCCGGACTGAGCGTGGCATAGTACTTGCCGAGACGCTCCACGATTTTAGTCTCACTCTGAGGGATGATAACTACTGCCATCTTCACGAAGACAATGGCAAGCACTACGAGTGCGATGAGGAAGATAGTCATGAATTCCATATGTTCAATTATTAGTTATTAATTATTAATTGGGGAGGGGACGGCAACCTTCACTATTATGCTGTCGCGCCCCACGATTTCAACCCTTGTGCCTACGGAAATATCCTGTGGGGCATCCGACTGAGCCTTCCAGTCGTCGCCGTCGAGCTTCACGCGTCCGTAGCCGCCTGCCTTCACCGTCTCAGTCACCTCGCCCACTCTGCCAATTATCGCATCGGCATTGCTCAAGCGGTTGCCACCGCTCCTGTGGAGCAGGGTCACAAGCCTTGGACGAAGGAAATAGATCGACAGCACCGAGAAGAGGGCGAAAACAATCACCTGTAGCCAAAACGGGGCACAGAGAACAGAAGCCACAAGGGCACACAAGGCTCCTATGCCGAAACAGGTGATGAAGAAATCGCCCGACGACATTTCGAGTATCAGGCAGAGCATGGCTATGACCGCCCATACCGCCCAAAGGTGTTGCAACAGGTATTCCATAATATATATAAATATGTGGGGGTTAAAGTTTCGTCATGTGATAGCCCAAGGCCTTCAGCTCCACGGCCACTCCCATAAGATACATCTGATGGAGAGCTGCCACGAAGGCGCGGAATGCGTCGGCCGTGCCTTCCTCAAGGTGCATGTGGCAGATGCGGTTGTAGGTGCGCGAAGCCGACTCAGCCACGGCATCGTTCACCCGGGCACGGTCGTCGGCACTAAGGCAGAGCACCTTGTCGAGGATATAATCATCCATGTGGTCGAAGTCGACACGGTCGCGCAAGTAGACGTAGAGGTCGGGCACCTTGGAATATATCTCCCACTCCACATCCCAATACTTAGCCACAGCCATGCCTATGAACATCATCCATCCGAGCGACACCGAGGGATAACCTGTGTTGTACTCGCGCACGCCGTCGGCCATGTAGCTCTCGCCTATGCTCTGCCACAAGTCCTCAAGGTCGGGAGCCTCGGGCTGGCGCTCGTCTACCATGTCGCGCGAGAGAAGATACTGATAGAGATCATCGTGGAAGATTTTCTCGAAGTCCTGTGGGGTGTTTGCTTTATTGTTGTTGTTCATTTTTCTCGTTGTTTTTTTATTTATGATTGACGCGACCTTTTATTCTTTACAATCTCTTAAACATGCCGCCTCAATTCTCCTCCTGCTATATTATCACGGGTTCCACCTGGCTCTCGTCGGGCCAATGGGGAGCCCAAAGCAGCGGATGCTCCTTGCCGCCAAGAAAACTCCAGTCAACACGCTTCACGAAATCGAAATCGGGACGTCCGAAATCGAACGAGCGGCCATAGAGCAATATCGCCCCGCGACTGTTGTCGACCTTCCACAAACCTCCGCCATAGGGACAGCGTTCGCTCTTGTCAAGCAGATAGCGATGGAGATAAACATTGCCAAATTTCAGCACTCCGTCTTGATTGATTATGAATTTCTGATACATTTCGTTTCTTTTTCGTTTACTTGTGTAAAGTTACACAAAAAGCACGAAACGAGAAAGGGAATAGAAGAAAATAAAGGTTAAAGCGGGAAAAAGAATGCTTTTTGAGTTTTGAATTTTGAGTTTTGAGTTTTGAATTGTCGGCAAAGCCGATTTTGAATTGTTCAATTTTGAATTGTGAGTTTTGATTCGTTGAATTCTTGGTTTACCCTTAGAGTCGGTGTTCATCTCCAACTCACAATTCAAAATTGAATAACTCAAAATCGCCAACGGCGACAATTCAAAATTCAAAACTCAAAACTCAAAATTTACCTTCTTGTGGTCTTCTTCTTGGTTGTTGTCTTCTTGTTAGTGGTAGACTTCTTTGTAGTCGACGTTGTTACTGGCTTATAATAGGTCAGAGCCTCGGGCAATTCCTGCTTGATGGCGGCAATACGCTTGGCATCGGACGGATGATCGCTGAACATGTCGCTCTCGTAGCCTGTGCTGCCTGTAGCCTGCGACATGCGCTGCCAGAACGTTACGGCCACGTTAGGGTCGTAGCCAGCCATGGCCGCAAAGATAAGTCCCATGTGGTCGGCCTCGCTCTCGTTGTCGCGCGAATACTTCAGACTGCGGAACTGCAATCCCTTCTGGGCGATGACCTGTGCAAGCTGTGTGGTGTTGGCTCCTACGCCAGCAGCATTGAGCACCTCGCCAAGAATCTGAGTGCCATACTGGTTCTTTATCTGCTTGCTCATCTGCTCGGCTGAGTGCTTTGCCACAGCATGGGCTATCTCGTGGCCAAGAACAATGGCGAGCGAAGCCTCATCCTTGGTGACGGGCAGCAATCCCTCATACACTACAATCTTGCCGCCAGGCATACAGAAGGCGTTAACGTTCTTGTCCTGCACGAGGTTAAACTCCCAGCTGAACTGCTTAGCCTCAGCAGCCATACCGTGCTCGTTGAGATATTTCTCGACAGCCGTTGCAAGACGCTGACCCACACGCTTCACCATTGCAGTGTTGGCAGAATTGGTGGAGAGCTTTGCCGACTTCATGTAGTTGGTGTACTCCTGATTGCTGAGTGCGAGCACCTGTTCGTCGCTCACAAGAATGTTCTGCTTACGCCCTGTGATAGGTACGGTGCGCGTTGTACCGCACGCAAAAACGATGGCCGCAACGACTGCAGCCAATATAAACTTAATCTTTTTCATAACAATTTTTATTAGTATATGTTATTATCAACTGCAAAAGTATACATTTTTTAATAACTACAAAATAATATGTACAAAAAAATCACTCCACCCTAATAAGAGTCGAACCGCTGCGGCCTTTGCCATCCACGTTAAGCTGCACAGCATAAACACCACGGGGCACATCAAGCACAACATCCCACTCGGCCTTGCCCTGAGGCAGGATGCCAGAAGCACACTTGCGCCCGCTAAGGTCGAACACCACGTAGGCCGCGTCCTTCATGAGAGGCGAGCCAAAGGATATATGCAACACATTATTATATATATTAATGTCAGCTCCGTCGGGATTCTTGCACGAAAGACCCTCCACACCCGTCAAGCCAAGCACATCGAGCAATCCCGCATAAGCGTCGATGGCTCCCATGCCACAATAGTTAGGCGTGTCGGCTCCATAATCGCCACAAGGACGGCAGGTGCGACTCATTACGCCGAGCACTTCATCAGGCGAGAGCTGCGGATTGGCTTGCAGCCATAAGGCCACGATGCCTGCCACGGCAGGAGTTGACATCGACGTGCCACCCTCGACAGCCCATCCATAAGTGCGCCCATCAAACTCATGGTTAGCCACAAGCGTTGTGGCTGTATTCTCCTGCATATAATAACTGCTCATCGCCGAGATAACATTGGCTCCCGGAGCCATGACATCAGGCTTGGAACGTCCGTCGAAAGTTGGTCCAACAGAAGAAAAACTGCCACGCTCTCCCGACACGCCCCAAGAAAGCTCGTGGACATAGTCATAAACATCAGTATACTCAGGACGGTAGGCTGTGGCTCCAACACATATCACACTAGGGGCACTGCCTGGCGAGAGAATGCCATGCGTAGGAACGGCATCGTCGAGCGTAATATCTTCATCGTTCTTGTCAAAACCACCATGCACCCTGTAGACCTCAGCCTCGCCATCCTCGCCCGAAACACTGAACGACGTAAGACATCCCGACTGCCAAAGCCAGTTGCCATCCGAACGCGACAAGACAACATCAACCATCACGTCAGACGGATTGAAGCATGAGCGATAGGCCTGCATGCTCTGCACAAACTCTACACCTTTTATCACAACCGTATCCGAGAGCAACGAGTCGGGAGACGCACAGACATCAGCAACGGGCACAACAAAGTAGACTCCAAAATCATCACTTACGGCATGAGCGGAACCACTATCAAAGCCACCCTTCCCCGCACGATGGAAGCGGGTGTGCATGGTTATGCCTTGCGAAGCCTTCACGGTCAAGGCCACGCAATCGTCGGGAGGCGTGACAAATGTGCCAGCCCACTTCTTGCCAACAGGCTTGCAGATGTAATCAGGATTAAAACCGCGGTTGCCTGCCGATGCCACAAGAATGCGGCCCGGACCAACCAAACGCGACAACGCCTCGTAGTAGAGCATGTTGTCGCCATGAAAATCCTGCGGAGCACCCTCGCTGAACGACACGACACAGGGCTTGCCCACCGACTCGGCATAGTCGAAGAGATACTTAAAGCCAAGCACATCGGTGGCGGTGGTGTACTTATACAAATCCTCGTCGGCAACAAAGTCCTCGTCACCACTCACGGCATTGCTCACAAGACATATCTCGCTCTCGGGAGCCATTCCCACGTATGGAGTGCCGGCTCCGTTGCCTGCGGCTATGCCAAGGGTGTGGGTGCCGTGAAACATTGCAAAGCCATCACGCGAATGGGCATAATCGAGAAGCGACTGTTCGTCAACATATTCCGCTCCGACATACATACGGCTGCCAAGAGTGTCGGCAGAGAGCTGGTCCCAAAACCGCTTTATGCGCAACGAGGAACCGTCGTTGCTGCGGAATGTGGGATGAATGAGGTCGAAACCCACATCCATCAATCCCACCACCACCCCATTGCCCGTGTAGGCCTGCGGCAATTGCATAGCTTCGTGAATGCCCGTGGAATTGGTGTAGAACGACATTGAGTCGAGCTGCAGGACATTGCCACGCTCTGCCTCTATGCGGCACACACGCGAATCTTGAGCAAGAGAAGCAAGACGAGTGACGGGAATGTCGGCAACGAAGATATCGCCTATCTGGGCTATCGTCCTACAGCCGTTGGCATTAAGCGGCTGACTTTCAGCATCTTTAGTGAGCACCAAGGCACATACTCTTTGAGGATTGGCTTTTGACTTCTTCTTTGCAGAAGACACAATTCCAACCTCACGTCCCTCAGCAAGCCGCCTGAGCGACGAGGAGAGTTTGCATGTTATCTTACTGTCGGTCATAGTCTGTGCCGACAATTTCATAAAGCAAATGCCCGAAAAAAACGAGGCAATCGCAAGCAAAGACAGTCTGTTCAACATACGCATATATAGTTTTTCGACTGCTAAGTTAGCACAAAAAAACCAAACATAAGGCAGTTATCAAGAAAAAATGTCGTACCTTTGCAATAAATCATTGAAAATTAGAAAAGTAACAAACAAAAAATAGAAATGGAAAATAAGACAAACAAGCTCATCGCAGCTCACTATCAGCTCTTCACCATCAACGACAAAGGAGAGCGCAAACTCGTAGAAGAAACCTCTCAGGAACAGCCATTCGTGTTTATCACAGGCTTCGGAGCAGCTCTCGACGCTCTTGAGGAGCAACTCGAAAACCTGGAGCGCGGCGCAAAATTTGATTTCGAGCTCGACAAGGACAAGGCCTTCGGTGATTATGAGCCGAAGCGCGTGATCGACCTCAACAAGGATATGTTCACTGTTGACGGACACTTCGACAGCAAGAATATCTTCAAAGGCGCACAGATTCCATTGAAGAACGAGGACGGCAACTTCTTCATCGCTACTGTTCTCGAAATCGGAAGCGACAAGGTGAAGGTTGACCTCAACCATCCGCTCGCAGGAAATAAGCTCAACTTCAAGGGCTACATCATCGAAAACCGCGAGGCAACTAAAGAGGAAATGCAGACTATGCTCAACCATCTTAACGGTGGCGGATGCGGTGGCGACTGCGGAGGATGCGAAGGCGGATGCGGACACCATGAGGGTGGATGCGGACACCACGAGGGTGAGGGTCACAAAGAAGGCGGCTGCTGCGGACACTGCCACTAAATATCCTCACACCCTTATTATTAAAAACCATAATAAAAAGGGATTGATAGACCAGGAATTGAAGTAGAAGCATTTTTGCACTCTAACAGATAATTGAGAATTGAAAAATGGCAATCAAAATACAACAACTGCCTATTATCAATTCTCAATTTTCAGTTAAATACAGTTTCTCTTTATCATTTTTTCATTTCAAAACATCTGATATTATGCGCAACACATTCGGAAATTTATTTACGCTGACAACATTCGGCGAAAGCCACGGTCCTGCCGTAGGCGGAGTGGTGGACGGTATGCCTGCGGGCATCGACATCGACATGGAGTTCATACAAAGCGAACTCAACCGACGCCGACCAGGACAAAGCAAAATCACGACAGCACGCAATGAGGCTGACCAGGTGGAACTGCTCAGCGGAGTGTTTGAGGGCAAATCCACTGGATGCCCGATAGGATTTATTGTGCGCAACACCAACCAACACTCGAACGACTACGACAATATGCGCGACGTGTTCCGACCATCGCATGCCGACTTCACCTATTATAATAAGTATGGCATACGCGACCACCGAGGTGGAGGCCGCTCGTCGGCACGCATCACCATAAGCCGCTGCGTGGGTGGAGCCCTCGCCAAACTCGCCTTGAGACAAATGGGAATAAACATAACAGCCTACACCTCACAAGTGGGAGATATCGCAATAAGCACCGATTACTCCACTCTCGACTTCAACGAAATCGAGCGTAATCCCGTGCGCTGTCCCGACCCCGACAAGGCACGAGAGATGGAGAAGCTCATCACCGAAGTGAAAGCAGAAGGCGATACTATCGGCGGCATTATCACATGCGTGGTGAAGGGTTGTCCTGTGGGTATTGGCGAACCGGAATTCAGCAAACTGCACGCAATGCTCGGCGCGGCAATGCTCGGCATAAACGCAGCCAAGGGATTTGAATATGGCGAAGGATTCGGATGCGTAAACTCACGTGGCAGCCAACAAAACGACATCTTCACATCAGACAACGGAAAAATAAGCACCCTAACCAACCATAGCGGAGGCATCCAAGGAGGCATCAGCAACGGCGAGGACATCTACTTCCGCACAGCCTTCAAACCCGTAGCCACGATACTTCAAGAACAACCAACTGTAGACAAGAACGGCAACAACACATCACTCTGTGCACGCGGAAGACACGACCCATGTGTGTTGCCACGCGCAGTACCTGTGGTGGAAGCTATGACGGCAATGACCATATTGGATTATATTATGATTAACAATTGTACGAAATTGACATTTTAACGTATATTATGACATTTTCCATGCTTATTTGCCATCTTTTTCAATTGGGGGGGTGGATTTTTTCAAAAATAATTATTAACTTTGCAATTGATAATTAGGGGCTCGTGAGAGTCTCCAATTAGCTTAGTTAAGTCTAGTTTAGTTTTTGTGTTGGTTGTGGGCGGTCGATTGGCTGCCCACAATTTTTTTATATGTAATTAATTATATTTTCATCAAAATAGTTATTGCCGTATCGACAAAAATATATAACTTAGCAACCTGTAAAAACATTTATCAGCAAGATGTAAACATGGCAATAGGAGATAATCAGAAACAGGTGTGTCAAGGATGCCATACCCTCCTACAGATTGCTGCTCATATACAAAAAAAATATGAATACATATAGTATAACCATTTAAAACAAGAATGAAATGATTAGATTAAATGCTTTTTTTGAAGTGAAGGACAATGCAAGTGTTGAGGAAGTAAAGAAGCTTGGCACTGAATTGGTGAACGAGTCACGCAACGACAATGGCAACATTTCGTATGATTTGTTCCTTAGCGCAACACGTCCTTTGGTGATGATGTTCTGCGAGACATGGAAGGACGAGGAAGTGCTGAAAGCCCACATGGCCTCGGCTCATTTCACACGACTTGTACCAGAGATTGAAGCTCTGACAAAGAACGGATTGAAACTCGAGAAATTCGAATTCTAAAAAAATTATCTGTAGGAGGTCGATTGGCTCCTCGCTCGACATTAAACTATAAAATATTATTAAGCATATAATACTTACTTAGTTCTGATTGAGCGAAGATCATTCAACCTCCTACAAAAGCTGTCATCTGTAGAATTCTGACATAAAATCATACTACAGATAAAACACTATTCAAATAAAGGAAGAACCCTATTCTATCTTTATTTCCTTACTTTTTCTTGTTATGACCCTTGCCATAACCTTTTCCATAAGACCCGCCACCATTAGGCTTGCCATATGATCCACCGCCATTAGGCTTACCGTAGGATCCACCACCATTAGGCTTGCCGTAGGATCTGCCGCCATTGTTTTTCTCCTGTCCACGGCGGTTTCGCTCACGAGGCGATTCCTCACGATCACGTTCCCACTGTTTACGTTCAAACTCATTACGTTCAAACTCAGGGCGACGGTTGTTGCCAAAGTTACGTCCACCCTTATTTGGCATAGGCACTCCGGCATACAGTTTTGAGATAAGGTCGGAGCGTCCTATACGTCGCAACTCATTCTCTATATTCCTACGTTCCTCAGGCTTATACCAGAAGAAGAACTGGCGTTGCGCAAGCTTTTCGCGCGGAGTCTTGGCAGAGAACACAGGTTCAAGTGTATAAGGGTCATAACCCGTATACCAAGTTTCGGTGCTCACCGTCATAGGCGTAGGCGTGAAGTCCTGCACCTGCTCCAGGTGGAAGTCGAGCTGCTTTGTGATAACAGCAAGTTCAGCCATATCCTCCTCACGGCATCCAGGATGAGAGCTTATAAAGTAAGGAATGATCTGCTGGCGGAGGTTTTCCTCCTTGTTTATCTTGTCAAAGATACGCTTGAATTCCTCAAAGAGCGTGAACGACGGCTTGCGCATGAGTTTAAGCACAGCGTCGGAAGTATGCTCAGGAGCAACCTTCAGGCGTCCGCTGACATGCTTGCAGATAAGCTCGCGAGTGTATTGGCGGGCTGCGGCATTAGACTTCTCGTCCTTACTCTTGTGCAAGAGCAAATCGTAGCGCACACCACTGCCAATAAAACTCTTCTTTATGCCAGGCAACGCATCCACCGCATGATAGATGTCGAGCAATGGAGTATGGTCTGTTATGAGATTCGGACACACCTGCGGATTTATGCACGACGGACGCTTGCACACGGCGCACGCCTTAGGATTCTTGCCGTGCATGCCATACATGTTGGCCGACGGACCGCCGAGATCGGAAAGATAACCCTTGAAGTCTGGCATCTCCATCACCTTCTTCACCTCACGAAGCACACTCTCCTTTGAACGGCAGGCAATAAACTTGCCCTGATGAGCGCTGATGGTACAGAACGCACAACCGCCGAAGCAGCCGCGATGCAGATTCACCGAGAACTTAATCATGTCGTAGGCAGGAATGCGCTTTCCCTTATACTTAGGATGAGGCAGACGCGTGTAGGGCAGGTCAAACGAGCGGTCGAGCTCTTCTGATGTCATAGGCGGATACATCGGATTCACCACCGCATACTTGCCGTCGACTGCCTGAAGCAGGCGTTGTGCCTGCATTCTGTTCGACTCCTCCTCTATATGGCGGAAATTCTCAGCCTCAGCCTTTTTGTTGCGCAGACACTCCTCATGACTGTGCAGCACAATGTCGTCGGCGGTTATTCCACCAAGAATCTCAGCCTCGCGACAAAGGTAAACAGTCTGTGGAATGTCCTTTATCTCATCCACCTTCTTGCCTTCGCTGAACTGTCGGCAAAGCTCGACGATTGGCTTCTCGCCCATTCCATAGATTATCATGTCGGCTCCTGAATCGCAGAGAATACATTTCTGCAATCCATCCTTCCAATAATCGTAGTGGGTGAGTCGTCGAAGCGAAGCCTCTATGCCTCCGAGAATGACGGGCACGTCGGGAAACAGCTGCTTGAGTATCTTTGTATAGACAATGGTGGGATATTCCGGACGGCAATCATGACGACCATCCGGACTATAGGCATCCTCCGAACGCAGACGCTTACCAGCAGTATACTTGTTGACCATTGAGTCCATACATCCTGGGGCGATTCCGAAAAAGAGATTAGGGCGACCTAATTTCTTGAAGTCGCGATAGTCGCCATGCCAGTCGGGCTGTGGCACAATAGCCACACGATAGCCTGCCGCCTCAAGCGTGCGCCCGATAACAGCAGCTCCAAAGGACGGATGATCAACGTATGCGTCTGCAGAGAACAGGATAACGTCTACCGTATCCCATCCTCTGAGTTCCATTTCTTTCTTAGTAGTAGGCAACCAGTCGGTGAGCCTGTATTCTTTCATTGTCTAATTATTTACTTTATTAATACTACAAACTGGAGATTATCGGCCTTATTGCCGATAAATGTTCCAACAACGGCCTTACTCTTCCGTTCCTTCAGTCTCTTGCTTCGGCCTGTTGCTTTCCCACTCCTTGTATAGAGCCACGAGATTAGCCAGACCGATGGCTTTCATATTATTATTGTATATCACGTCAAGACAGAGGTCGAGCAAGTCCTTGTCGCTTATTCCCGAAGACTCCAGCAGCGAGCGCACATTGAATTTCAACTTGTCGAGCACCTGCTCGTCAACAATACCGTTGCTGTCGACAAGAGCGTCGAGGAGTGAATACTTGGCAAGTGTCTCAAGATGCTTGTCGCTTACTTCAATACTTCTTGTGCCAGAGGCATTAGCTTGAATTTTGTACATAGTCTTTTTGGTTTTAATAGAGTTATTGGTTTATTTTTTTTACTTCATAAGGAATGTCATCACAGCCTTCATCACCTGTTGGCGTGCCTTCAGACTATTGATGCATTCAAACGGGAAACCCATCACGAAGCTTTTGTAGTCGGAGCCATCGTAAGCCACAGCTGCATCCGTGCCGTCGGCATATTGCATGGCACAGAACGATTTAGACGATGAGGGGCGCATCACGTCCACAGATGTGGCAGCATAATGGAAAGCGTTGGGCTGTCGGATTAAGTCGAAAGATATTCCGAGTCCTTTTACCACATTGTCGGATTTAGAACGGTTTGTGGCAGCAAAGGCCGACTTCAGCACATCTGCCAGGAACATCCGCTCAGCCGGTTCCTGCATGTCGCTGCCCACATAGGCACCGCTGACCATCAGTCGGCCACCGCCACGTATGAATGTCTTCAGCTGATCACGCAGCAACGACGAGAATGTCTTGTAGTAAACCAGCGAGTGACCGTCGTTTTTCTGCAGTCCAAACGCAATGTCAATCACGCCATAGTGCGTTGGTTTCACATAATCATTCTCCAGCGACTCCAGCGAACAGCTCATCACATTGTAATTGCCAGCAAGCGCTATGTTCTCCACATGACACACCGATGCGTTCTGCTGATTGCCCATGACAAACTTGCCCACAAGCTCGTCTCCGCAATAGCCCAATGCGCCTGGCCCTTCGCTTCCGGCACGCTTGCGGTCGAAGCATTGCTGGCTGCCATTCCATCCCGCCGTCAGATCGAGCGAGACTCCTATGTCGTCGTCGAGGTCGAAACCCTGACGCGAGTCATCGTCAACAACCGCCGGACCCGACAATCGCTTGAATCCGTCAACCACAAGCACATCATTGGCATGCTGCTTTTCCGAGAGATATGCGGCAAGCGTCTCCGAGGGGAAACTCTCTCCGCCACGGTTGACAGCCGTGACACGGAACTTGTAGACAACCCCGCGCTTCGCCTCAAACAGCATTGACGTGCCCGCAACCAAGCGTCCGTTGTCAAATCCCATGCCATCCTCTGCCACATATATATTATATGATGTGGGCATGGCTGTTGGCTCAGTCTCGTCCTTCACCGGAAGCCACGACAGACGCAGCTGGTTGCCGCCAGTGTGCTCTATGCGGAAATTGCTCACCGGCAATGGCTGCACCACACACGGCTTTTGATGTCCGCCACTCACATAGCGCAGAATCGACTTATACAGCGAACGAGCAAGCGTGAAACGGAAATTAGGGTCGAATCCCCGGCGCAGGTCGGCAAAGTTCTGGTGGGACATTGTCTCGACTATTGCCGACGGCACCTCCGGTTTGCGTGTCTCGCTGTAATTGCGGTCCCACAGATAGCGGCGGGTCCACTTGCCATATTTCGCCGTGAGGTCGCGCTGAATCCCCGAAAGCAATGTCTCCGCCAAATCGTGGGAAGCGAGGCGCGAGATGCCGCTGTTGAGTCGTCCGTCATTGAAATTTGTTGTGCATATAGCCAATGATCCGATAATGGAGTCAACCACAGCACTGTAGCCAGCGTCGCTATGCACCGCGAGCGACAGCTCTATAGGAACCTTCTTGCCCTCAAGTGTCGGCACATACACCGAACCTCCTGCAAGCCAATTGGTCATGTTCGAGCGTGTGTTTATGTCGTCGGAATAGTCATCCGTACCGCCACGTCCGCCATAAACGGTGTAAGGCGCTCCCGCCCACTGGGCAGAATATCTGGCGCCCTCAAGACAGCGCGGCATACCGCTCGTTGCGCCAGCCCTTTGTATGTTGCCCATACCACCGCCAAAGCGCACAGCGTCGGTAGTCACCACACCACGCTCCTCAGAAAGATTGGTCACCACCACACGGTTGAACTCATTGTCACCCTTGTCGAAGTCGAACGTGCCGAGATACACCCACGTGCCGCCACCCATCTGTTGGTTCACTCTAAACTCCGTGCGCTCACCCTTGTGGAACACAATATATTTAGCGTCAGCCACACTCTTGTCCACAGTCTGGTAGCTCACGTACACGGCATACTTGCCTGCCTGCGGGATGTTGGGCTGATATGAGGCCCACGACTCCGTGCCCTTGCGTATGGTCTTCACCTTTCGTGCAGTTCCGCTACAGAATGGATTCTCGCCGTCGCTGTAACTTCCGGTATGAAAAGAAAAGCCATTCTCGTTTGTAGCAGTCCACCGCTCTTTGCCGTCGTCTTCTATGTAAGCCCTGCCCTTGTCGTTATCGTTGTCTACGATCACCTCATTCTTCTGCCAGTCGCGTTCACGCGGAGTATAGACCACAGCTCCCGCGTTCTCAAGCATAGGAATCAGGTAGGGCACGACTATGGTCTGGGTGAACAAATCCTCGGTAGTGCCAAAGAGATTTGGGCGTTGCCATTTCCACCGTTCCTTCTTCTTGTCATAGTATCTGCCGTGCGATGCCCATAGAGATATATGGCGGTCGAAGAGACCGTGCGACACGAAGAACGGCTTCGACTCGTTCATCACCCACGGATGTCCCTCATATTCCACACGTCCCCAGAATGCCTTGCCGTCGGCAGCATCGGTTTTAGCCCCAGCCACAAGCATCTCAATAGGCATACCGACACTCTCTATGCGTAGGTCGTAGCGGCTGTAGGGTTTGGGCAGCGACTTCGCGAGACGCTTGTAATAATATTTCACAGACTGCTCAGTGAAATCCTGCGTCGCAAACGAAGGGCTCACCACCACCGTTAGCTGTCGGCGTGAATCGTCCAGTCGGAATGATTCCACGTAAGGCTGCGATGGATAACACACGTTCTTAGCCTTGTTGTGCGACACAAAGTCCTTAAGCAGAGCACCTATATATTCTTTGGGCAGCAATTTCGGATTTTTGGCCAATGCAGGTGCCACTACAAACGAGGCGGCACAGAGAAACAAACAAAGTGCTCGATTTTTCATTTTCATAATTCTCCTACAGAGAACATCTCAGGGTTCTTGCCCTTAAAGTCCTTGAAATACATTTTTATTTTTCTCATGTCAGCATCCACGTCACCCGTTGGCGTTATCACGTGCTTGCATTCTATTATTTTGCGCTCAAAGTCGAGTCCATAAAGCAGGATTGGTATCCCGGCCTTCAGGGCGATGAAATAGAAGCCTTTCTTCCAGTTGGGATTAAGCGAGCGAGTGCCCTCGGGAGTGACGCACAGGCGGAAATCAGGAGCCTTGCGTGCTGCCTCGGCCATGGCGTCGGTCATGCTTGTGTGCTTTCCACGGTTCACCGGTATTCCGCCAAGATGGCGGAACCAGATGCCCAACGGCCAAAAGAACCACTCCTTCTTCATGAGGAAATTGATGTGCAATCCCTCGGCACGCGAGAAAAGCAATCCGATGATAAAGTCCCAGTTGCTTGTGTGCGGAGCAAGACAGAGTATATACTTAGCGGGGTGGTCCACTTCTATACGAGTGGTCCACCCCATGTGTTTATAAAGAATTGATCTACAAATGCGCTGTATGAAAGTCATCTTATCCAATGTTTGTTATCTGGTCGACTATTTCAGAAGCCTGCTTGTTGAAGCTGGTTATGAGATTCTTGTAGAACACCTTTGGCTCGAGCCCTGGTTCCACATGCGACACTCTGCGCACATAGTCGTCGTGTATTACAAGAATCGATGTGAGCAATGCTTTCACATTGTCGTCGCTGGCGTCTGTTGTATAAGATATTGCCACTACTTCAGAGAAAAGTTCACTGCAAACGTAATTGATATTGCGCTTTAAGCTTCGTTTGTTAGCCATAGTTTATTTTAAATTTCTGATTAAACAATATATTTAACATGCCAAAGATAGAAAAAAAAACGTTATGTGGCAAGCAATATCAATAAAAAATGTGATAAAGCAATGTTTTCCCCTTATTTTTTTCATCATGTCGTGAAAAAGCAGTATTTTTGCAGGTGCAAAAGAAGCGCATTTTAGGAACGCTGTCAAGAAGCGTGAATAAGTGCTATGAAGATCTTATATTTTACATCACACATATTTAATATTTTACATCACATGGAAATTAGTGCATTGCAGATTGCAAGAGCTGCTTATCAGCCAAAATTGCCTAAGGCCCTCCAGGGCCCAGTGAAGGCCGTTGAAGGCGAGGCAACACAGTCAGTAGGTAACCAGGAAGAGATCAAGGCTTTGTTCCCCAACACATACGGAATGCCTGTTATCACTTTCGAGGCTGGCGAGAAGAAGGAACTACCCGCTTTCAACGTAGGCGTTATTCTCTCTGGCGGTCAGGCTCCTGGCGGCCACAACGTAATCTCTGGTCTCTTCGACGGCGTTAAGGCTTTGAACCCTGAGAACAAGCTCTACGGCTTCATCCTCGGCCCTGGCGGTTTGGTTGACCACAACTACATGGAGATCACTTCCGAGATTATGGACCAGTATCGCAACACTGGCGGTTTCGACATCATCGGCT